>NZ_JAJDML010000149.1:0-905 GCF_020594215.1 Blautia sp. DFI.1.216 | reverse complement strand
ATTTTTTTAGTATATAATGCTTTTATACGGCATAAACAGCATAGTTTTTTGCATGATAAAAGGACATCTGGAAATAGTGTGCAGGACTAAATTCCACATGTCTGTTGGAAAGACTAAATTCTATGCAATGAAACTTGCCTGTGCCTGTATTGTTATTATTATTTTATTAATGCTGGTATCAATGTGACTTCATCGGCTGGTATCTCTGCTAATCCTAATGCTTTATGAAGTCTGTTATCCAGCAGGAGACGGGATACTTCATATGGACTGTGTCCATTGAGGCTGTCCCGTTTTTCGCTGTTGATATGATTTAATAACAGCAGCGTTGTCTTGTCTGTCATTTTTTCAAAGCTTGTTCCTTTTGGAAGGACATACCTTATATATTCATGATTCTTTTCAAGAGCACCTTTTTGATCAGAACGGTTGGGATCACAATAATAAATACGTGTGCGTACTTCCCCATTTTTGCTATATTCCAGACTTTGCCGGTCCTGAAATTCATGTCCGTTGTCCGTAAGTATCACTTCGAAAAGTTTCTGGAACAGTTCAATTCCAAGTAATTCTGTTAAATGATCAAAAATCCTGGTTACTTCTTTCTGGGTCTGTTCTTCTAAAAGAAACATAAGCATAAGGCTACAGTTTCGAAAGAACATAGTCAGAAAGCAGGGACTGGTACCTTTTGCTCCTTCAACGGTATCCATCTCGACTACATAAACAGATTTGCTCGCTGCGATATATTCCAGAAATTCTTTATAGCTCCTATCTTTTCGGAAACTTCTGTCTTTAAGGCTGGCAGTAGTTTTTCTTTTCCGCTGCTTGTATACCACTTTACGGCGCAGATCTATGTTTCTGGCTTGAAAAACGCCACGGTCTATGTAAGAATATATGGTTCTTCTGGAACAGGC
>NZ_JAJDML010000148.1:0-971 GCF_020594215.1 Blautia sp. DFI.1.216 | reverse complement strand
TTTCACACTCTGATGGGCTGGATTAAGATGCATTATTTCAGAGGATTGCTATAGAATAAGCAATATCAATTATGATAACCATTCACTAATAAATGTTTATACAGGAGGGATAATCATGCCAAACGACTTTATTGTCCGGCCAAAATGTACAGATAAAAAAGAAGACAGATCAATCACCATGACCATTCGCCTTGAACGTGAACTGCAAGAACAATATGATGACTTGTCTGCCAAAAGCGGACGCTCAAGAAATGAATTAATGTGCATGGCACTCCGCTATGCTCTTGATAATCTGAAATTTATCGAATAAATTATATGTATATGCGGAAAAAAGTCCCTGAAAATATCTGAATAAATGAATGATTATTTAAGTATTGTATGAAATAATGTTATAATTGACGAACTAATACTCATAGATATACAATTACTTCAATAACAGCAATAAATTATCTGACATTATTTACCATATTACTTTATACAGGGAGGTTTTTTTATGCATTCATTATCAGATTCTACTCAGGGATACACTTACACCATTAAATGGATGTTCGGATTGCCGGAAGTTATGAAATCCATGCACGATATGGATATTCATGAAGGCAGCACGATTCGCGTTCTCCGCAAATTCCACGATTCTCTGATTATTTCTTCTGCAAACCGAAAGATTGTTCTTGGAAATGAAGTTGCAGACAGAATACAGGTATAGTGCTTTATATTTAAATGTGGCGAAATTTACAAGACAAAGGCCGGATAAATGCTGTAACATTCAGCATTTATCCGGCTTATTCTTATCTTTGTTCTATCAGTCGTCAGTTTTCCGTCTTAATAATTGTTCTCTGAATTATAAGAAGAAAGAGACGCAGATAAGGTATACAACTGTAAACATTGTGGTGAACCTCACATGACTAAAGTCACATGCTTCCAGACGCTTTAGGCGTCAGACTAAATATCGGCGGATACGCCTGTAACTT
>NZ_JAJDML010000147.1:0-1004 GCF_020594215.1 Blautia sp. DFI.1.216 | reverse complement strand
GAAGACCTTGTCCCTATCATAGGGGATGAAAATATGATTCAGGAAATGCCGGAAGAATTTAATAAAGTGTTAGAGGTACAGAAATCATGGAAGAAGTAATAAATGGAATCCTCATTCGTGAGGTGGAAACAAAGAACATCATGACTAAGTCCAGTCTGCCGGTAGGCGGTTACTCGGTCAATCCCTATGTGGGTTGTACACATGCCTGCAAGTATTGCTATGCTTCTTTTATGAAGCGCTTTACCGGGCACAAGGAGGAATGGGGCACTTTCCTTGATGTGAAACATTGGCCGGAAATTAAAAATCCGAAGAAATATGCCGGACAGCGGGTGGTCATCGGTTCTGTGACAGATGGCTACAATCCACAGGAGGAGCAATTCGGGAATACCAGAAAACTTCTGGAGCAGCTGATCGGCAGTGACGCAGATATTCTGATCTGCACAAAGTCGGATCTTGTGGTACGGGATATTGATCTGCTGAAGAAGCTTGGACGTGTAACCGTTTCATGGTCGATCAACACACTAGATGAAAATTTCAAGAACGATATGGACTCTGCTTCGAGCATTGAGCGCCGTATCGCTGCTATGAAGCAGGTATATGAAGCAGGTATCCGTACAGTCTGTTTCGTATCCCCGGTATTCCCCGGTATCACGGATTTTGAAGCAATCTTTGAGCGGGTAAAGGATCAGTGCGATCTGTTCTGGCTCGAAAATCTCAATCTTCGAGGCGGTTTCAAAAAGACAATTATGGATTATATCGCCGGAAAATATCCTGAGCTTGTACCACTTTACGACGAGATCTATAACAAGCATAACCGCAGCTACTTTGAAGCACTTGAAGTAAAAGCTGAGAAAATGGCTAAGAAGTATGATTGTGCCTTTGTGGATAATGAAATGCCTTATGGCAGAGTCCCGCAGGGGCATCCGGTGATCGTAGATTATTTCTATCATGAGGAAATCCGTGGGACAGAGAATACCGGAAAAAGAAATCGCTAACTTCCAGTT
>NZ_JAJDML010000146.1:0-1086 GCF_020594215.1 Blautia sp. DFI.1.216 | reverse complement strand
GACGGTTGCAGGTACACATTTCTTCCCGTATCAACGGAATAGCCCATATAGATACCCGTAGTTTCCCCTAACTGCTGGGTCGCTCCAAAGCCAAGCCCTGCCAAGAAGTCTGATTTTACATACTGCACATAGTCATTGATATATCGCTTGCTGGCAGGTAAAAATTCAGAATGAAGCCCCAGCATATCCCCAGCAGGACGTACCAGCTTTACATTGAGGTCGTCGTAAAAGTCTTTGACTTCATCACAACGGCGTTTCAGCTCGTCAAGATCGGGTGCAGACACCCGTATAACGTAGCTTAACTTATACATACTTTCTTTTGTCTGGTCTAAGTCCGTTTCCAGCTCGTCCACGCTGTCTAAAGCGTCCACCACATTTGAGCTGGTTTCACTTCCTGCTTGATAAGCGTGATTGTCAAGGTCTTTCAATTCCTTTTTCTTGTTGCGTACGGTTGTTAATGCTTTTCGGTTCTCCACGATTTCTACATTCATAGAAGTATCAACGGGGAATGTGAATTGCTGTTGCTGGAAATAGAAGATTTCACTTGACGGAAAATCAAGCTCGCCGACAATCGCATTGACGGTAAAATAGGACACATAACTTTCCTTGTCCTCATGTTCCAAGCGTAAATACCGCTGGCTTTCTTCAATCACACACCTTGTCGGACGGATAAGGTCGTAGTATTTTATCAGCGTTTCTTTGTTCAATTTTTTCTTTGGTAGCTGGTACTCATAATCTTCATAAGCGATACCGTCCCTGCCGTAAAGATGTTCCATGAGATACCCAAAATCATTGATTTCCAAGCGACGCACCTTAAAGCGACGGGAGATTTTATTTTCCAGTAACTTTTCCATTTTCATGTAACGGTTGATTTCATCATTCGGCATGGAAACAAAATCATTCATCAGCGTGTGGTTCACTTCATGGAGAAATTCTGTGAACGTCAGCCACGCCGATTTTTTGATGTTCTTCAGATTGAGCTGTTCTTCCGTAACCATGAGCTTAAAGCCAAGAAAAAAGCGGTAGTCCACTTGATTGTCCCCAATCATAGATACTAACGCTTCGGTCTGTTCGTCTATCTTCTGG
>NZ_JAJDML010000145.1:0-1105 GCF_020594215.1 Blautia sp. DFI.1.216 | reverse complement strand
CGTTGAATTTTCAGCATTCTGGGCTTAAGTTGACCACATTGGGGTCAGACCCCATAAAGAATGGGAATTTATTTGAATCCAGGAAAGGATTCTTCTTTTGGACTGGCCATGTTTACAGTCCGAAATCTGTTGTTGATGCCATGCTTAAGGAACTTATATATACACAGGAAAGAATCCTATGAATAGCAGTATGAAATAATGTATGGCAAATATGAAAGGATAAATTTATGAAGAACAGTTCTGAACGCAAAAGATATAAGACGAATCCAAATTTCGATGCATATTTATTATATTCTTATATACAAATGAAAAGAAATGCATCTGATAAAAGAAGTCGCGATAAAGCAGATAAGTTGATTTATGAGTATTTGAATAATTATATAATGTATGAACTGTATTACAGTTATCGTAGTACACTCGAAAAATGCGAATTTCAGGAGTTATATCAGTCATTATGGGTTGAAGTTTTAGCAGACTTGCCCAGATTTAATCCTGATCTCGGAAGAGCGACTACATTTTTTCGCTATTCTATAAAACATGCTGTTTGCATTTTCGTAAGTTTCAAAAAATATAATACAACTCCATATCTAGCTAATCAACTGGAAAAAATCAAAAAAATTCAGCAGGAATGTGAAGAATCAGGAACTCCTTTTACTGTTGAATTAGCCAGTAAATATTTACATTGCACAATCCCTACTGTATTAAACTATCAGGTTAAACTTGGTATGGAATCCTCTTTCTCTTATGAAGTAATATCTGTTACAAATAAATATTTTTCTTACGATTCCTATGATGAGGAAGCTACAGATTCAAAACCAATATCTTCATATTCTGATGCGGAATTGAGAAAATTAGTAAAGGATTTTTCTGAGAAAGAACTATGTTTACTCAATATGTATCTGCAGATGTGCACACAGGAGAATTCATACAATATCGAAGAATTTCGCAAAGCGAAAGCTTCCCAATCTGCAATGACAAAGGCTGAAACAGAACAAGCTATTATAAAGATAGAAGATTTGTTCAAAAAAATCGGGATTAATAAAGCACTGCGGGGTCAGACCCCAATGTGGTCAACCTAGCGTCAACTTAGGGACATATTAGCAAA
>NZ_JAJDML010000144.1:0-1117 GCF_020594215.1 Blautia sp. DFI.1.216 | reverse complement strand
TTAACCTATTGTGCTACTTCAAATAGATTATGTGAAAACCTGTAAAACCGCAAAGAATCCTTACAGATATTAAAAAATAAAATTTTTAGAATATCAATTTTTTGATTTTTCCAAGTTCACAGGTTTCACCGAAAATACTATTCAATGCAATACAGAGATTGTATGCCAGTACTTTATTAACCAGACGGGTACATAACCCCTGAAAGCTTTTGGCTAACACTCTTTCTGCATTTAACTGACCACTCAATTGAGAGAATACGGTTTCTACCCGCCTTCTCAGTTTGAATATTAACTGACGTACGGATTTCGGCCAATTTTCCTTACTGTTGGAACGTTTCAGAGCAAAAAGACAGATATTTTTTTCCTGCATTTCCTGTTTCATGTTTTTTCCAACATAGCCTTTATCCGCTAAAATTGTAACATTAGACCAATGGTCTGCCAGATCACGTAATCCTTCACGATCATCTGTAGATGCCGGTGTGATCTCAAATGATGCAATGTATCCTTCTAATGTAATTAATGCATGTACTTTATATCCATAATAGGTTTCTTTTTTGGAAGGACATTTTCCATAATCAGCACCATGGCCACGAAATGCTTTACAATATCGTGCACGTCCAAATTTACAGACTGCAAGTGGAAAACTATCGACGATGTAATAGGAACTGACTGGAATTGGGAATACGGAAATCATTTTTTGTCGTAACAATTCTGTTGTCTGCATCAGGGCGCGTCTCGTTCTGTTAAAACGACTTCTGCTGCAAAGCTGCGGAAAAAGATGCCTGTAGTTTCGTTTCACAAAAGAAAACCATGCATTCTCAGAATCAACGCCTGCCAATTCTCCGCAGAGACTGATAGTAATGATTTCTGAGTCAGATAATTTTGCATTCAGGATATGCCGTCGTCTGGTAACTTCTGGAGGTGCAAACTGATGATACAATTCGTCAATAATAACGTAAGCAGTTAAAATAAAGTCTTCAAAAGTTGCAATAACAGTGGTATTATTATCTTGGAACTTCAACATAATGATGCCTCCTTTCGTTGTATTCCCTACAAAAAGGATAGCATATTTTGTTGAAGTTTCTTTATATTTTATTTTATCTAGCACAACAAGTTA
>NZ_JAJDML010000143.1:0-1161 GCF_020594215.1 Blautia sp. DFI.1.216 | reverse complement strand
AAACCGGAATCCCACCGGCTTGACTACACACCCTTAGCTGGGCACACAACTGGAATTTATTTTAATAAATATTTTTCAAATGCTTTGTGCGTGTCAAAGTGAACCTCTTTGAAAAATAAAACGAGCCAAATAATAAAAGCCGGAATAGCCATATATGGTGTTAAAAAATAAGACAACACTGCTCCTACTAACATTATGCCAGCCCATGTAAAACACTGATTTTTTATATCACGAGAAATATGAGCTTTATCATACAATGCCTGTTCTTCTTTCGGTAACGAATTAAATCCCGAAACAAATTTAGCCGCTCTTTCTTTAAATATTGCAAATAACACTCCTATAATCACAAATGGAATAACCAAAACTCCACATAGCCAAAACCCTATATTCATAGCATATTCCTCCTTCACAAATTGGAAGTTGTTAGTCGCTATCTTGTTTGCGGTTAAATTCAAAAACGACAGGTTCAAATTCAACTAAATGCTTATCTTGGGTGTTAGTTCCTTTAGGGTTCTCTATGCCGGTAACTTCATAGTATTCATCACTGTATTGTATTTTACTACCATCAAAATCTTTTTGAATGGATTTGACATATTCAAACGGATTTTCTATTGGTAACAAACTTAATGCCCGCTGTAGCTGTTGTACCGCTGTCCTCTGCTCATCGGTCAGTATTTTTTCTTCGTTTGCCATGTGTTCTTCAAATTTATTTTTATCCATCCAAACGATTTGCTCCAATGGGTTAGCAGTACCACAAGCCAAGATTAAACGGATAAAATCTTCAAAATTTGCCGCTAATGGATATACATTTTGGTCTACACAACTTTCTGGATTGCAGGCAAATACCATTTCTCCATATTCCGGCAAAAAGCAATACAGAATACATCCTTCAAATCCGATTGGATTTGCGTTGACGGGATAGCAAAAATATGGGTCTGCAATATCTCCATATTCTAAACATAAAGATCCCTTATCTATGGGAAGTGCCATATACTTTTCGTAAATTGTTTCCATTGATGTGCCTCCACAAAATTCCGATTTGTTGTCATCTTCATTATACTTCATTGGCTATCGAAAAGATAGCATATTTTATGAAACTTGTCGGCTGGGAACAGCTTGCAACGCAAGGTGTCCCCAGATGGCAAGTCCACAAAAGGGTAG
>NZ_JAJDML010000142.1:0-1240 GCF_020594215.1 Blautia sp. DFI.1.216 | reverse complement strand
AAAAAAGGAAAAAGAGCTCCTTCGAGCTCTTTTGATTCAGTTCTGTAAACTGGAATTTATAAGTTCAATTCAAACATCCTGTACTCTGTCTATCCAGTATCTTCGTAATACATTTCTTTGACTTCTACAAATCAAAAACCGCAGCTTATATAAAGGCGTTCTGCTGACTTACAAGCACCCAGAACATCAAGGCGTACAGCTTTTTATGCTCTGTTCTTGCAACGTTCTATATTTCTTATCTCCCTGGTATTTAACGTATCTTTTTCCTATAAGTCCGTATTGTACAATAACTGCTGTCCAATTTTCAAGATTCCTTCAGACTTTCTCTATATAGTGCATATTCAATACCCCAGCACAACCATATAATCCAGAATCGCATGAACCAGCACTGGAATCCAAATTGTGCCTGATTTTTCTTTCAGATACTGGAAAATACATCCAGTTAATATCAGTCCTAGCATTTGTGACGTAATAAATGAAAATACATAAACCAGTGTGATTTTTCCCCAGTTTGTATAGGAGAACAGATGCATGGCAGCAAACAAAATATTTGGTACAAGATAACGGATATAATTATTTTCATCTTTTAACAAATACACACATATACCCCTTACCAAAAGTTCCTCTTCCATTGCAATAAATACCGTATAATACAGCAAATTATACAATATTGTTATTTTATCTGCTTTTGTAATCAAACAGAAAACGGTTACTGCCCCAAGAATCGCTGTCAGGATAAGCACCGTTGTCTTCTGCTTTTTTCCTGATATTTTTAGGTACATTTCTGATATGAATTTTTTTCTTAATATCATGAAAAAAATTAAAATCACTATGATTGCAACCATAGAAACAACCAGACTCTGGCGAAAAATACCAAAAATATTATCAGATGCATTTCTGACTACAACGACTGTACCATTTTGTTTCCATGTATAAATAAAATAAGCGGCTACTAAAATATCTGCTGTACATATGAGAAATATAATAATAATTCTCGCTGGCAAAGCTAATGTTTTTTTATCTTTATCTGACATTTTTATTTCAAAGCCTCCCAGTCAATTCGTTCATTTCTGTAGAAAAATTCTCTTTCGGTATAAACCATTCTTTATAAAGGTTTTTAGCCTACTCCTACAAATTACGATTGAACAAAATCGCTGCGCGATGGCCTGCCAAGGCTGTGGCGCAGTTTTATTTTTATTAAAAAAGCAGTGGAATTACTTTCCATAATCCGTTATTGTTA
>NZ_JAJDML010000141.1:0-1269 GCF_020594215.1 Blautia sp. DFI.1.216 | reverse complement strand
AATTCAGAAACGAGATTTAGAAACGGGCGATACAAAGCCACAAGGAAGTGCCACTTTGAAAGATACTGCCTTTGACATCATTTCCTTAAATGATAATGCAGTATTGGTTGAGGGCAAGTTATACAAGAAAAATGAAGTGGTAAAGACAATTCGTACAGATATTGAGGGTGTCGCTTCTACTTCTTCTGACCTCTTACCTTATGGAAAATTCCGTATCGTTGAGAGTGAAGCTCCCAACGGTTACTTAACTGACGGTGCAAAGCCGATTGATTTTACAATCACAGAAAATGGAAAAATCGTGGACTTAACCGAAAAAGCCCATTCTATCTATAATCAGATTAAGCGTGGAGATATTGAGGGTGTAAAAATCGGTGCAGGCACACACAAGCGTCTTGCTGATGTTCCTTTTAGGATCACAAGCAAGACAACGGGCGAAAATCACGTCGTGGTAACTGATGATAACGGGCAATTCTCCACTTCTGCTGAATGGGCTTCTCATAAGCATAATACCAACGCAGGAAAGACCAGCGAGGACGGTGTGTGGTTTGGAACTTCTGAACCAGACGACAGCAAGGGTGCATTACCTTATGATACCTACATCATTGAAGAAATGCGTTGTGATAGTAACAAAGGCTTTGAACTTATCCCACCTTTTGAAATCGTGGTATCAAGAAATAACCTTGTGATTGATTTAGGGACGCTGACTGATGAATACGAAAAAGAAATCTCTATCCATACCACAGCGACCAGCAAGGACGGCGAAAAGACTATCCTTGCAGGAAAAGAGGTAACAATCGTTGATACGGTCAAATTAGACGGACTTACAAAAGGCTCAAAATATCAGCTCAAAGGTTGGCAGATGTTAAAGGAAGAAAACGCCGAGCTTGTCATTGACGGAAAGCGTGTAGAAAATGACTATACCTTTGTCGCTGATGATGAGGAAATGAAAATAGAAATTACATATACATTCAATGCGTCCGAGCTTGGCGGTAAAAATCTGGTAACATTCGAGGAATTATACGATTTGAGCAATTCAGACGAACCCGTAAAAGTTGCGGAGCATAAAGACATTAAGGACGACGGGCAGACGGTACTTATCACAGAGCGTATCATCAAGATACATACAACCGCTACCGATAAAGACGGCAACAAAGAGCTTGAAGCTGAAAAAGAGGTAACAATCATTGATACCGTAACCTTAGAGGGCTTAGAAATCGGTACACAGTACAAACTTGTGGGCTGGCAGATGTTGAAAGAAGAAAATGCAGA
>NZ_JAJDML010000140.1:0-1270 GCF_020594215.1 Blautia sp. DFI.1.216 | reverse complement strand
CCTGTATCATAGAACATTTTTGTGCCCTGTGCCGTATGTCCACAAAGTAGGAATTCGGGGTAAAAATCAGAAATTTCCACGATTGCGGAATTGATATGGTATAATCAATTCAACGGTTATAAATGTCGTCAGAAGGGGGAACTGCTTCAATGAACGGAGCTACTACAATACAGGAACGGCTAAAAGATTTACGATTAAACAAAGGATTAAAACTGGAAGAACTGGCTGAGCAAACGGGTATTTCAAAATCGGCTCTTGGCAGTTATGAAAAAGACGACTATAAGGAAATCAATCATGGCAACCTTATCCTGCTGGCAGATTTTTATGGGGTGTCCCTCGATTATCTCTTTTGCCGGACAGAGAACCGGGCGGAGATCAACACGCCATTAAGGGAGCTGCATTTGAGTGATGAGATGGTAGCACTTCTGAAAAGCGGTCGGATTAACAACCGTCTGCTGTGCGAACTTGCCACCCATAAGGACTTTATCAAGTTTCTTGCGGACATTGAGATTTATGTGGATGGGATTGCCACCATGCAGATTCAGAACCTCAACGCCCTTGTCGATACCGTCCGGCATGAAATCATTGAACGGTATCGCCCCGGCGAAGATGACCCCCATTTGAAAGTGCTGCAAGCCGCACATATCAGTGATGATGAATATTTCAGTCAGATGGTACGGGATGACCTCAACCTCATTATCCGGGATATTCGGGAAGCCCATAAAAAGGACAGCGAGAGTGCACCCCAGACCACCGTTGCTGATGAACTGAAAGAAAATCTGGAAGCGGTCGAAAATTTCAAGGGCAGCCGGGATGAAAAGCTCGTTGTACTTTACTGCAAACAGCTCGGCATCAACTATAAAAATCTGTCAGACGAAGAATTTCGCTGGCTGATTCGGATTCTCAAAAAGTCAAAGAAAATGGGAACGCCTATCAGCCAGAGGAAAAAACGATAAAGAAAAACCGCTGTTGCATGGTTTGTTAGCTTCCATGTAGCAGCGGTTTGTGCTGTGGTTATTCAGTTGATATTGTATAACTCCCTTTTCGGAAAAGTGTTCCCGCTGTTCATTTCCCAAATTTTAGTGTATATTCATACATTTTTTAATTTTTCGAGCAATTTGAGCAACTGTATCTTGGATTTTGCCTACTGAATATTGAGAAAATTTAGGCTGAGAATTGAAAAAGGCTATCCCTTTATTGAGACAGCCTTTTGAATTTAATTTAACTTGTTGTGCTAGATAAAATAAAATATAAAGAAACTTCAACAAAA
>NZ_JAJDML010000014.1:0-83833 GCF_020594215.1 Blautia sp. DFI.1.216 | reverse complement strand
AAATTTTTCAATATTCTTTCAATTTAGCCTTGACTTTTTATTTGCAGGCTGTTTTTGTTTCATATTCCGGTGGTTCTTCTCTTATCTCTAAAAAATGATTCAATTCATCAACCCACTGATTAAGCAAATCTTTACTTTGCAGCAAAATGAGCGTATTTACTTTTCGCTCTGCAATAAGGTAACTACATACTACAGTCTTTCCAAATGCAGTTGCCGCACTCAGAACCCCATCTGAATGTGATAATAATTTTTCTGCTGCTAATTCCTGTTGCATTCGCAAATCACCTTTAAAAGATACTCTGATAGGTTGTCCTGTTTCTCTTTGATCTGAAACATCAACTGAAATGCCTGCTTTTTCACATTCCTGTATAATATTTTCCCGCAGTCCTCTCGGAATCTGTATATATCCATCTATATCCTTACCTAAATATACAGCACTGAAATTATAATAATTAGAATATCCCAGCCTTTTATTTTTGTAAAATTCCGGATTATCAAATGCCGCCAAACTACGAATCTGATTTTGTATTCTTGGCATAAGATTCAGAGTATCAACATAAACTCCATTGCCCAATACCATGTGAAGCTTGCCCACAACATCTGACTTACAAAACTCACATTTCTTCTTCCATGGTTTCGGTCTGACATTCTTCTCAATATTAGTAAGCATTCCTCTGACTTCTGCTAATTCTCCCTGCCATTTTGCCATGCATTGTTCAACATCTTCTATTCCCAGCTTTCTTGTTTTATTGAAAAGAGCATCCCATTGATCAGGATAAGCATTCCAATTTTCATCTACAAAAGCACTATTTCCATTTTTAAGAGCCTGCCCCTGTAATGGCAATGCAATCAAATTACCTATGCTGCTTGCCACATCCTGCGAAGGATACATTCTATCATAATAATGAAACGATTTCAGATTGATAAAAGTCGAACCCTTGTCTAACAGGAGAAATCCAAAATTCCTTGCTGTTGCCGCAGGTATTGCCTTTTTAAAGAAAATCCATACATGGGCACCTTTTCCAGATCGAGATCTCTCAACTAAAGGTCTGATACCATTAAGCTCACACATTTTTCTAAGCGCATCCACTTCTTTATGCCACTCATTATCCGTATTTGCAAAGTCCGTAACCTCTGCTCCTTTTTCGTGATTATCAAAATCAAATACAATAAATCTGCATGTACCATTTGGCAGTAAAGGATATACACCTATTACATCTGATCCATCTTCTTTTGTGCCTAACAAATGATCAATTATTTTTTTAACATCCAAACTAATCCATTTGGTATTTTCACATTCATCACACAATACCTTCTCTTTACGTTGTTTAGGGCAAAGCCGGTCATTCCAACGATTCGCACATTGTGGAAAATAGCCCCCGTTCTTTCCTCTTCTGGCATATACATCTTCTCTTCCCCAAAACATCGAAAAGAAACGCATTGCCATTTTCTCTGTAATATATGGCGGATTTACAATACGACTCCCTTGATCCAGGTCATATTCTTCTGCACTTTCTATTTTTTCTTCAAAAGGATTCACCTCTTCATATGAAATGCCTGCTTTCTTCAATTTATCTTTTAATATCTTGTTCTCATATTCAAGCAACCTAACCATTTTTCTCAATGAATCAGCATCATATGCTTCTATGTTCAAACCTTCCACCTACACTTCTTATTATTTCGTAATGTAACCTTCATTTCATGTCCCAACTTTATTTTAGTACTTGTTCCAACTATTTTCAATGCTTATTTTTCTTATTGACGCATTTCTCTGTCAATCGTATAATTAATACAAAAAAAACCCGAAAAGAGGAGGTGTTCGTATGGCTACTTCAAGTATTACTCATAATTTTGTCATATCCAATCCAAACAGCGTAAAACTTTTTATTGCAGCGATTGACGAAGCCGACCGCGACCGCACACCAAAGCAGACACTTCCCGGACGTCAGTTGACAAACCCACAAGAAATCTTATCTTTAATGTCAAAAAGGAAAAAACAAACTCTTAAATATTAAAATTCTTCAATAAAAAATCCTCTAAGACAATAGGTATTTCACTATCTCTTAGAGGATATTTCTTTACTTTAAATGATATTTGGTAATACTTTTCCAGTTTTCCGAGAAACCCATTTTATTCAATAATTCAACTTCGCTTATATGCTCTACTTCTCTGTTTACTCGGTCAATCTCTTTTATGAGCTTTCTTTTAAATTCCAGAAAATCTTTTCCAGGTAATAGATATCTAAAAGCAATCACCACAGCAAACAAATCTTGTTTTCCTTTTTCGTACTGATTACCGCTCTGTGGTAATGAAAGTTTTTTATGAAGCGGTGTATCCGCAATAGCATCTACTGTTCTGTATGTAAACAGTCGTTCCCCATAGGCACATACATTCCTATACTTAGTGAGAACAGATAGAAACTGTTCCATCTGATGCTGATTCAAAGGTTCAAAGTTTTTTGATACTTTTGATTTTAAGGACTGCGGAAACACTCGGAACATTTTTGATAAGTTTCCAAACGTAAGTACATTTGCCAAAACCCATAATGGAATTTCACCATATGTCTTGCGGTAATAGTTGATATATGTATAATCTGTGGTCGTTGTTGCTCGTTTCAAGGTCGCTATCAACTTTACGATTGTTGCATGATTTCTTTTTGTATTATTATAATTATTAGCGTCCAGGTACTGCTTCTGCTCTGCTCCATACATTTCAGTAAAATAGTATGACATCAAAGAACGCATCTGTCGCTCAATCTGCAGTAAATATTTAAAGAACAACTCTCTAAGCTCTGCATCAAACTTATACAGACTGACTATTTCTTCAAAACTTGTTCCTGCTTTATATTTTTTTGTGTTTGATATTCTAAAAAGATGTTTATATCCTCCCATAAGAGGAAAATATCCTATTTGGCGTAACATCTCTTCCGCATATTCTCTGTCTTTTATTTTTATTCCCTTTTCATCACTGATCCAGGAAACCTGGTCACTAAAAGAAGAGAATTTTTTCGGTGTCTGCATCTCATTTCTCCTTAAAACAAAAGAGGGAGAGACCCGCAGGCTCTCCCCCGCCTGTAGGCTTCTCAAGTTTCTACAGAACGATCACTGAGCTTAGTATACGTCATTTTAAATGTCCTGTCAATATGTCAAAACATTCTCAGCCATATCCGCTCAGAAGTATTCTATGCTATTTTTTCTTCTTTATTCTGTTTTTCTTCCTCCAACTCCCGGAGGACTTCTTCGCCGTACTTATCAATCATCCGTACCAGAAAATCAATACACGGGAGTTTGACAGTTAAATATAAGAAAAAATGCTCGCAGGCCTTATGGTACCTGCTATTTTTACGTCAGCTTTTCTGTTTTGTTTTATAGTATTTTTTTATTACCGGCTTCAGCTCGATAAAACCTGCCATAAATTAAGAGAGAAACATAAATTCAAATATACCTTTGTTGATGCCATGTTGTTTTCTCCTATCTTCCCACCAGCTTTAAGAATTTCTTATCATTCATCTGCTCATTCGTAACATACTCCCCATCACAAAATAGTGCATAAGTCGTGATTGGCGTTGGTACATTCTGAGCATCCTTCCTATTTTCAATCTTCACAGCTTTGAGTGGAATACCATTCTTCTGAGCGGTTTCTTCCAAGATTGGTACATACTTTGCATTAAAAGGACATTGGTTTGTATAATAAAGAACATAGCCGCTTTCATTTATATGATGGTGTTTTGCACATTCCTTGAACACCGGTGGCTCAGTTTTCTCTTCAAACGGCAGATACCATAGCTGGATTCCATTATCAGCCTCATCACAAGCTTTAAATCCTTTATATTTTAGAAACTTCGAATCGGCCAGAAATGGCTTTTTCCTTGCTGCTGCAAGAATACATAGGCCTTTCTTCCCCTTTTCTTTGCTGTCCTCAATACACTCGGAAAGTAAGTCACTTGAATATCCATGGCCTTTGAAAGATCCGGACACCCACAAACAATTAATATACATATAACCAGGTGCTTCGATTGGATTCCATGCACACTCCGCAGGTATGTACTCAATAAAGCACTTGCCGCGTTCTACGCTCTTAAGAAACACAAGACCTTCATCAAATCTATCCGCAAGCCATGCTTTTTTTGATGATACCTGAATATCTTTATTGTTGGAAATGGCGCAGCAAATGTGCTCCTTTTCAAGATTTTCTTTCGTAACTCTAATATATTCCATACCTTTAAGCCCTCCTTATCGGATGCCTGACCACAGTCTTGCGTTTCTCCGGTGCCACCCTCCGTGCATCACTCAAATAAATTTCGTGGTGCATTCTCTGATCAGTAATATCCAGTGCATATCCTTGTTCTTCCATAAATCTGTGCATCTCATCTACTGTAGCAGGCTCATCGTCATACGATCCGATATGCATACACTGTACACACAGACCTTCATCATACGAAAAGAACTCAACTTTGGAGAAATCCTGTTTCTTTTTCTCCGTAGCTTTTCTGACTGCCCAGTCAAAATCTTCCCTGCTAACAAAATCAGGCAAGCGAATAACAGAAATCCACTTGAATTCTTCCTTGCGCGCATAATCGATTCCTGACACGCCTTCTTGCCACCAGAATCCCTCTAATGGCGGCACCACATAATCGAAATATCCGTCAATCTGATGGTCTTCCTTTTTACTCATTTTTATCGTAAATGCAATTCCATACAAAAGTCCAATAGACTGCTTATATTCTCCATCTGCATCATTTGGATTACCGCTTCCCCTCACCGCTATATAATTCATTTTCGGGACTCTGACAATAGACGGTGTTCCCTTCGGCATGTAAAACTCTTTGTATTCCTTTTTATAATCAAACGTCATTTTCCTAATCCTCCATAGCTTTTTAATGTTTCTTCCGCATTCCTGCGGATAATGTCCCGTGCTTCTTTCGGCTCAAGCACCTCAGCCTTTGCTCCAAATGTCATGAGCCATGTCACAAGGTTTTCCATATCTGTATAATCCGCCGAAAAAAGCAGCCTTCCATCATCCGTCCTGGTAAAGCAATGCGGTCCAAATTCTTCAACCAACCGCCACTTTACATCCGGGGCGAAAAGGACTTTTACCTTTATCCCGCCCGGAAATATCTTCTCATTTGACAAATTCGGCATTGGTACATTTCTGCACATAAAAAACTGCTCCGATTCTGTAACGCAATCCATACGGTTCAACTTAAACAATCTGTAATCTTCACGTTCTAAACACCACCCCCATACATACCAGCTTGACCACCTAAAAACCAGATAATACGGTTCTATCCTTCGGTTGCCGTCTCCAGATGGAGCATAATACTTAAACTGTATAGTATGCCTGTTTTCTATTGCATTTTGGATTACTTCGATTTTCGGAACAAGAGAGCCTTTATACCATGAAGACAAATCAATCAACATAGAGTCTCTTTCACTGATAAACTCTGATGATCCGGTCTGGATTTTCTCCATCAACTGACCGTAGTATCGGTTTCCACTCACACTGTCAAGACTTCTCAGCCCCGCAAGGATCATCTGCATATCTTTGGATGTCAGAATCGTCCTATCCATACGATATCCGTCCATAATACTAATACCACCACCGGTCCCCTGTGCCGTCCTTATTGGAATGCCTGCTTTGCAAAGGTCTTCAATATCCCGGTTTATTGTCCTGCGGGATCCCTCAAATTTTTCTGCCAGTTCAGGAGCCGTTGTCTTTTCTTCCTGCAGTAAGATTGACAATATCCCAATAAGCCTATCTGTCTTCATAGTTTCCACACTCCATACATATCATATCTAACACAACACGACAACTATATGTCATGTTTATTATATCCACGAAAAATTTTTCTGTAAACAAAAAGCCTGCAAACATAAGGTTTTATTCCCAATGTCTGAAGACTCAATAGCATTAGTTAAATTTTCTCCCTCTCGGTTCTCAACCAATGCATTCCAAGCCATCAGATAAACCTTTATCAATGTTTCTTATTTCATTGACGCTCTTTCCGCTGGTGCTTTGTCCGAAATTGAACGAATACTCACCATTACTGTAATTCCGTACAGGCTTATCCCTCGCCTGACCGAAACCAAGCAAACTTTTTATACCCATCTGCTATCTCTTTCTTTTTGTTCCTGTCTGTGATAAAAACGATTCCATAGATATCGAAAAAAGTTCATAAAATTTTAGCAATTAAAGGCATTGGTTTTTTACTGTAAATTGCATATAATAAAAACACAGATAGAAATATCTGCGCAGCGGTTAGAGCGTCCAGTTAAAATGCTCGGTTAAAAGCGGTTAGATTGTCCAATTAAAACAATCGGTTAACAGCAATGGGTGGAGTAATCCACCCGCTACATCAGGTTGATCTGCTCACTCCTGCTGAAAGAAAAATCACAGAAAAAGAATATTGGGCACAACGCCGTGGACAGGAAAAGCTCGATGAACTGAATCAGAAAATGAAAGAAGATGGAATCACACCAAAGGAAACACGTTACCAGACAGAAAAACAATTTCTTCGTGACGCTATTGATGATGCTGCAAGCACCGCCCAATCACCAGAGGAATTTTCAAAAATCCTTGATGAAAAATATCACATCATCTTCAAGATCAGTCGAAACCGATACAGCTATCTTCACCCTGGCAGAAAAAAATATATCACTGAAAGGAATCTTGGAACCAGATACACAGAAGATTTTCTCTTGAAAGCATTTGAGGAAAACACGAAATCCCATAGAGAACAGAAAGAAGAAATTCTGGAACAGCAGGCTCCGAATACTTCCACAGATTTACCAACTGTTCCTTTCTCTGATACTTCTGCTATCTCTACACCATTCATTTTCATAAAATCAGATCTCCGGCTTGTCATAGATCTGCAAACCTGTATTAAAGCACAGCAAAGTGGAGCCTATGCTCAAAAAGTAAAGCTCACCAATTTGAAGCAGATGGCTCAGACTGTTGCCTACATACAGGAACATGGCTATGATTCTCTTGATGATTTCCATGTAGAACTCAATCAGGCATCAGACCAGACCAGTGCTCCCAGAAAATCTTTAAAAGATACTGAACAGCAACTTAAAGATGTGAATGAACAGATTGAAAAAGTAAAAGATTTATAGACTGTTATTTTTTATCGGCATTTGTCATTTCAAAATTCAGGTATTGAGGATTGCTATTTGCCATGTTAAAATAATGATATAGGAATCCATGTTTACTATATCCCATTCTAAAGGAAAGCAGGTGGTGTTTTTACAATGAATAATACAGAAGAAACACTGGATTTTGAGCAAAAACATAAAGAAGATCTACAACGCCTTAGGGGTTTTCGTCTTTTAGATGATGATTTTATGAGTAAAGTTTTTGAAGATAAGGCATGTGCGGAATTTCTACTTCAAATTATTTTGCAAAGACATGACCTTAAAGTACAATCTGTGCAGGGACAATACGATATAAAAAATTTACAGGGACGTTCTATTCGCTTGGATATATTAGCTGTTGATTCCAATAACCGCATTTATAATATAGAAATTCAAAGAAGTGATCGTGGTGCTGATGCAAAACGTGCAAGATACAATAGCAGTCTTATAGATGCCAATATAACTGAAGCTGGCGATAAATATGATGCTCTCACTGAAACCTATGTGATTTTTATTACCGAAAATGATGTATTAAAAGCCGGGCTTCCAATTTATCATGTTGACCGCATCATCCAGGAAACCGGTGAACCATTCGGTGATGAAGCTCATATTATTTATATAAATTCCCAAATCAAAGATGAAACAGAACTCGGAAAACTAATGCACGATTTTTCCTGTACCAATCCGAAAGACATGTATTATAAAATCCTTGCTGACAGAGTACGTTATTTTAAAGAAGATGAGGAAGGAGTTTTGACTATGTGCAGAGAAATGGAAAATATGCGAAAAGCTGAACGCATTGAAATTGCTAAACGTATGCTGGCCTCCGGTAAACTCACTTACGAAGATATTGCCGCTTTTACAGACCTGACCTTAGAAGAAATCGAAGCGCTGGCTGTACAAAAAACCGCATAACAAAAAGAGGAACCATCTCGCTATATACAGATGTGTTCCTCATTTCTTTATAAATAAAAGAAAAAAACTGAATCATAATAAAAAAACGCAGGAGAAATCTAAGATGAAAGCACATAAATATTGGTCACTTGGTGCATTGGCAGCAATGTTTGGAATCTTTTATGCTGGCTATAAAAATATGAAATCCGCTCATAAGTATTTTGCTTGTAGCTCTCTGTTCTGCATGATCATAGCTATCTATTCTGGGCATGAAATGATTTCTGGTAAGTCTAAAAAAAGAAAGACTCTGTTTCCGATGGAGAATAGCAAGCCGAACCTGTGAAAAGGAGACTTCGACGGTCTTACAAATGCTATGAAAAGAAGTATTCTATGCTGTTTTTTCTTCTTTATTCTATTTTTTTTCCTCCAACTCCCGGAGGACTTCTTCGCCGTACTTATCAATCATCCGTACCAGAAAATCAATGCACCGCTCAAATTCAATATTCTGTTGCATAAGCTCCTCCCGTCATTGTTTTAATCTGAGCTTATTTTACAGAACCTACCGGAAAACCACATTGAATAGAAATTGATTTTAAATTGACACAATCAATTTAAAAATATCCGCATTTTCTTGATCAGGAGTTATATCCACAGATTGGATTTTCCATTGGAAAAACTCTATCCGGTCTTTTAACAAAACAAACATAATTTACGGCGGGCAACTTGCCCGCCGTTATATTCAACTATTCGTCAAATAAATATATGCATCTTCCAAAGTGATATCATTATCCGGGACACACTTCTCATTTGGCTTTCCTTTGCTTAATACTTTCATATGAATTCCATTTTCTACATACTGCTTAGATGAAATAGAATAATTGGCTTCTAACAAACGGGCTTCTTCTGCATTTTGTACCGTACAATTCCAAACACAGCCCTTTGCATTTTCCAGCAACCCACTCACGCTTCCAGAATATAAAAAACTTCCTTTTTTCATAATGGCAAGCTGTGTACAGGTTGCTGCTAAATCTTCTACTACATGAGTGGAAAACAGTACAGTTCTATCCTTTGAAAAATCAACCAAAAGATTGCGGATCCTGATTCTTTCTTCCGGATCTAACCCGGTGGTAGGTTCATCAATAATCAAAAAATCCGGATTATTAAGAAGTGCCTGTATGAGTCCGACACGTCTCTTCATACCACCAGATAATTGCCGCATTTTTTTATTCTGATGCTCTGTAAGAGAAGTCTTTTCCAAATAATAGGTAATTCTTTGTTTGAGGTCATTTGTGGATACTCCTGATAGTCCACCCATATATACAAGGCATTCTTTCACCGTAAGATTCGGATATAAGTCGATTTCCTGTGGAAGATAACCAATCTTTTTCTGTATTTTTTCATAATTTCCCTCGTTATACAGAATTCCATCAAGCGAAACCAATCCTTCCGTTTGTTTTAAAACGGTTGTAAGAACCCTCATCAGCGTGGTTTTTCCCGCACCATTCTCTCCCAAAAGTCCGTAAATTCCCTTAGGTATTTCAAGAGATGCCTTATTTACTGCAACCACACCATTTTTAAATCTAACTGTTAAATCATTTATTCTAATACTCATAATCTATCCTCTTTTCTTTAAAGCCATTGGTAATACTGCAAATAAAAACAGCCCCGCTATAAAAGACACAAGCGTTCCATAAATCCAACTCTCGGACATTAATTGAGTAGGTTCACAAAAGCTGAAAGAAAACAATCCCAGATTTCCGAAAAATGAACTTCCCGCTTTTGATATAAGTCCAATGACAATTCCAAATAAACCTCCAATACCTGCCCACATATTTCGAAGCAATGTACACAAAATCACAGAGCATATACTCCAAAGCCAGATAGTTCCAAACATTGCAATGAAATATAAAAGAAATATCTGAATACCCGAAATGCCTTCGTTTACACTGCCCGGTTTTTGCCAGAAAAATAAAACATATCCAACACAGGAAAGTATTAATAAATATAATATTTGAACGCACACTCTCTTTGATATTACTTTTAACTGCTTTTTTTGATCATACAAATGAAATACATCGGCACGCTTACTTTTTACTTCCATCAAATATGTGTCACTACAAAAAATAATTGTTAAAAACGCTATTGGCGACTGAATCGCTGAACCGATTTCTTCATAGTATATAATCGGATGAATAGCACACAATATCAGTATAAATGCACATGAATAAAAAATCTTATATAACGACAGGCAGTTTTTGAGTTCCGTTTTCAATAAACCCTCCTCCTTTTCCAGATTGTAACAGAAATACATACTAATATAACAGATGAGATCACAAGCATAATCTGATTTATATTTGACATTTTGGCTACATGTGTTTCAAAAAATCTGCCAGGGAATCGCACCATAATAGAGAACGGTCTCATATAATAAATATCATTCTTCATGGTCAGCATATTTGAATATATAATGTGTAAAAACAAGATTGGTGCTGCCGGAAGCGGATTTTTAAATATTACTGCTGTAATTGTATAGACACAACATATCATCAAAAGATTCGGAACAATATAGATCAGAGAATTCACGCAAAAATCAATTGGTGTTACTGGAAAGCCCGATTCTAAAGACGTTTTCAAACACAGCATAAAGAATATAACATTCAAAATCACTAATATTCCCAGCATACTAATGAATCCGCTTATTACTTTCCCACATATATATTGGATTGCCGTAACAGGCTTTGTATGTAATAATTCATAGGTACTTTTTCGTGTATCCTGAATAAATAAAAATGATAGCAAGACTGTTGCAAAAAAGGCCATATGCAATCCTGCAAAATCCGTAAATTTTTTTGCAAAGTACCAGGAAAAAGAATGTTCGGATAATTTCCGCTCGATATAATGATTGATTTCTTCTGCTGTCCCCTTATGAATTTCAAGGTCCTCATAAGCATATATTGCATTATAATAGCCATATTGGGATTCCAAAAACTCAGCAGCAGTCTTTACATCCATATTCTGAATTTCTTTCATTACATGATCTGCTTCCTGCCTGCTAAATCCAAAACCATTTTTGGAGGTGTCCATTAACGTCTCTTTGATCGTATCTTCCCACTCCCTTCTTCTTTCTTTATCATCAGATGTGGGAATGTACCCATCCATGACATCAGCATCTTCCAATGCTACGTCATTTTGTGTGATCTGTTCATTCTGTTTGATATAATGAATTTGCAAATACGATGACAGACATTGATACATACTGGCAACTATAATAATCAAGCCAATCCACAAAACAGGGTTCTTTAAATAATCAAGTATACTTCTTTTTATGATTGTTTTCATTGTATCTCTTCCTTTCTTTATTTCTTTAACAACATCATACAAATCAATTCTCAATAAATTCACAACAAAAAAGACTAAAACCACTTTATTTGTGATTTCAGCCTTATAAAGTATTTTTATTCAGCTTTGAAAAGAGCTTCTACATGAGCACCGCCTTGTCTGGCATTATATATTTTCAAATTTCCTCCATGCTTTTCACAGAAAATACGAGAAATATACATACCAAGGCCAAAATGCTTTAAATCATCTTGTGGATTCTTATGATAAAATGGTTCTGTTACTTTTTCCTCAGTATCCACAAATCCTATTCCATCATCTTCAACAGAAATTATAAGAAAACCATCCTTTTTCTTTATCTGCAAAGCAATACTTTTTTGTGCATATCGAACCGCATTTTCCAGTAAGTTGTCTGTCACTTCCATGACAAGTTCCTCATCCACTTTCACAATGTTTTGTTCCTGCACTCTTTCTACCTTACATAATTTACTTTCCTTCTTGGACAGCATGGCAGCTTCTGCCTCAATCTTTTTTGCCAGTTCCGATAATTCTATCTCTGAGCATTGCAGTTCCCTCTGTTCTAAATGGGACATTTTTCTCATGTTTTCCGTGAAATGCTCTATACGGTCAATCTGATACATGCCTGTTTGTAAGATATCAATAACATCCTCTGTTTTTATACTCTCAGCAGAAACAAACTCTAAGAGCATTTCCTGATACCCACGCAATATGGAAAGTGGAGAACGTATATCATGTGCAATTGCATTCCGCAAAGCCTTCTCGTCATCAATCATTCGCCACATCTTTCTGTTGTTATCTGCTAAATCACTTCGCATCATTTCAAATTCTTTACACAAAGTTCCCATCTCATCTTTATTTTCATAGGACACATGAAAATCCAGTTCATTATCTGCAATCATTTGTGAGGCATCTTTTAGTTCCTGTAGAGGTGTCTTTAACTTATTTTTATAAAAAAAGAATACCGCAACAACACTCCCAACAATCGAAAAAATCAGTACCGAATATGTTTCCATAAAGTCACACATTTCCGAAAGATGATAGTCCAAACGATTCATCTGCGATTGATTAGGTCTTGATATCTCAATCTCGTATTTCTTTCCATATTGCTGAAACACGTCCGTATAATCTGCATAATCAATATATTTTTCCCATATTTTATTCTGCATATTTCTTGCAAAATGAACTGTAAATCCAGATAACAGAAATGCTGCCGTTAAGCTGATCACAAAATAAAGCAGAATTGTTTTTTTCAGTGACAAGTTTCTTATTTTTTCCATCGGTATCCAATCCCCCATACAGTTTCTATGTATTCTTTTTCTGAATAATCCGCTATTTTTTTCCTTATACGCCGTACTAATTCCGTTATCGTTCTACTGTCCCCTTCCGCATCATATCCACAGACTTGTGCATATATACGTTCTTTATCAAACACCTGCCCTGGATGCATGGATAAGAATTCAATAATCTGATATTCAATTTTTGTGAACTCCATCCTGTGTCCAGCTATAGCTACTATTTTTTCAGAATAATCAATCAGCATTTCATCCATGAAACGGTATTCCGTTTTTTGTTGATGCCTTTCTTCTCTCTTTATGTTTGTGACAATCCTTGCTTCCAACTCCCGAAGACTAAATGGTTTCGTAATATAATCATCCCCACCTGAAAGCAACCCATTAATTTTATCATCTTCGTCAACTCTTGCTGTCAGAAATAAAATTGGATATAACACTTTACTGCGTATCAGACGACATACTTCAATCCCATCCATGCGTGGCATATTGATATCCAACAAAATAATATCCGGTTTCATTTTTATTTTATTTAATGCTTCCATTCCATCTTTAGCCGTAATGGTTTCATATTGTTTCATATTAAAATAACTACAAAGCATTTTCACCAATTCTTTATCATCATCAACAACTAAAATCTTGTATTTCATCCAAACCACCTCCAATATCCATATTATACGATAAAAAACAATGAAATCACAACAAGAGTACATGAAGAACGTAAGCACAATATATCTTTTTTCTCAATTCCTGCTCAATTTCCCCTCAATGTCTTTTACCTCCGATCTTCGTATGCTTATCTCACAGCAGAGCAGTACCACAACGGTACGACCTGCTGAATCAATCAATACGAAAACGGAGGTATTTTTTATGCAAGAACTCAGAAACACAAAAATCATCGCTGTAGATCATGGCTATGGCAATATGAAAACAGCAAACACCGTCACGCCAACCGGAATCAAAGCCTATGAAACAGAACCAATCTTCACCGGGAATATTCTGGAATATAACGGCATTTACTACCGGATCGGCAAAGGACACAAAGAATTTATCCCGGATAAAGCTATGGACGAAGAATATTATCTTCTGACACTAATGGCTATGTAAAAAAAGAGAAAGCCAGTATTTTTAATCCCATCCAGCATATAAAATTGAATCAGCAGCTTACCACTGTTACCGAAGAAATTGAAGAACTGAAATCAAGGAAAGAGCAGCTAATCTTCCAGGCAGAATGCTCTACCGATAAAGATATGACGAATCTATCCAAGAAATACGACCAGATGAATAACAATCTTGATATCCTAGATTCTCAGGACATCTCGCTCAAAAAACAGCTTGAAAAAGATGCTGCCGCTTTCCGGGAAGACAAATTTCGTCCTGAACCTGAACAGTATACAGAATTGCTGGACACCAGAATCCAGATACGTCCTGATTTTCGGGATAAGCTGATCGAACAGCTCAAAGGTACTTTCGGTAAATATTATGACTATCACCGACGTGATATTGCAGCCAATGAGGTGGATTATCTCAATGCGGAAGATCCTGATGTTTTCTCTCATCGTGCATGGGAACTTGAATATCAGAGAAAACAAGAAATGCGGCGAAATCAGCCTGCTCGAACTAAGAAAAAGTCATATGATATGGAATTGTAACCGTCTTTGAATAGATAATATGTTCTTACAAATCTCTTGTTCAAAAATGAGTTTTTCCCAAAAAAGCGTATGGATTTAAAACTTCCATACGCCTTTTTATATTCTACTCTTCAAATTATCTAAAAGTTGACTAAAAATATATCACCGTTCATACGATGCAATAATTTCTTTGCTATCTGCTGTTTTATAATCAATTGTTCCCAAATTACCAATCAAGTCAAATGTCATATCTGCATTAACCTGCAATTCATCTTCAAGTTTGGCTGCAGACGGCTCATCTTTTAGAAAAACTGTTAATCCATAAGGCTCTGTTTCAGACTGTATCTCTATACTGTCATATGAGTATCCCGCCGGATACTCTTGACCACTTACAATATTTATAACATTTGAAGAATCTCCTACATAATCTGTCTTATACTGCGATAAATCAGGAATTTCGTACAGTTTTTCTTTTTTTCCACACGCCGAAATCAACATTATTGACATGGCGATTAACATAATTGCAAGTACTTTTTTCTTCATAGAAACACCTCCCGAAAGCTTTATTCAACACTTTTCGATTTGAGTAAAAGGCTAAGGGACTTTAATGTCCCTTATGCTTTTCTCTTTTCTTTCGCTGTTTCAGTTCAAACATTCGCTGCTCTTCTGCCTCTTTTTTCTTGCGTCTTTTCTCTTTGCGTTCCTGCTTGTTCTGTTCCTGTTGTAATTTCAACGCCTGTTGCGATTTTGTACCAATGCCTATTTCCAGCATCTGCTTCTTTGCTTCCCGCTGCATCCGTTTCGGATTTCTTTTGATATCCTTTACAACAGTTTCAACAACCGGACTGAATTTCAAACTGAAATAGCACTTTTGAATATATTCCTGTACTTCATAATCTTTTGGCTCTGCACCAAATGTTACCTTTGCCACAGATAGTTTACCATCTTCGATGCGTTCAAAGATTCCCACCCAAAACGGCTCTTCAAAAAATACTGTCAGCTTTCCATTTACTTTGTCCATAAGAATCCCTCCTAAAAATGATTGAACAAAGAATGGACAACCCGGAGGGGCAGGTTACTTACCCTATTTATATAGGACGGCCGGGCTACCTACCGGCTCTGGTACATCAAAGATGTACGTTGCGTTTTTATCTTTGCTTTTATAATCAAGCCATATGGCACGATTAACTTAATTCTGAAACTTCTAAGTTACTTTTTATGCTAAATAGCGAAACCATCACCTTTTGAGAAAAGGTTTATACTCCACTTAGGGAGATATCATTTAACTCACCATTTAAAAATCAATATCGGTATACTTATTTTTCAACTTGTAAAATGCTATTATTACGCTTGTATAATATTGCATCATCCAATCATACCATATTTCTTTGCTATAATCGTTCTTTTGATCTGCACGATTATGGCGAATATTATAACCATTAACTATACCAAAAATCAACTTATCATGTTCATTTTTAGGAACTTCATACTCAGCATTTAAAGTATCTTTTACTTCTTCACGTTCACTTTCCAAAATATCGGCAAGAATATTAATAGCTTTCTTTTTCTGTTCCAAATTGGCATCAAAACGATAATACATTTCTGTGGCTGTTGCTAATTGCTCATATACTGAATCGGGTAAATCAGAACCGTCATATTCTAACTGTTCACGCAACGCACCGTTAGGTATTTGCATTATAAATCCATTTGTCGGTTCAAGATAATATCCCTCTTTATATGCACGTAAGATATTATTAATTTGTTCAGCAAATTCTTCCTTTTGTGCTTCATTTTCAAACTGATCTATTTCATAGTTATAAACACCAATATGGTCGTATAAAATCTCAATCACTGAAAACAATGTCTGCTCATCATATTCTTCAAGATATTGCCAAATTGGCCAAACCTCTTTATCCTGTAAGCATGTTGCAAAATACACTTCCGGTGATGGCAACAAACTTGGTGGTAAAATCTGCTCCGAATCCTGCGTATAAGGAATTTGCCTCCACACTCCTCTTGTAGCCACTTCAAAATACTCTTTATCACAAAAATATTTATATACCTGTCCGAAATACTGTAATAACTCATCAAAATCTATCTGTAGTTGCTTTGTAAGTAAACCATGTCTTTCTGCGTAATATTTTTTCATATTTTTCTGTTCTCCTTATGTCAACTAAAAATTGCCTTGTTCATTTTTAATACTATTTTCCATTAATCTAATCAAATCATCAATGAATGCATTACAGATTTCCCCAAAGTCATAAGTCTTATATTCGCAGGCAAATTGATTTGCAATTACATTTCTTAATTCATCAACTTTCCTCATTTCTGTCCGTTCAATCTAATAGTATTATTTTACCATATCACTTGTTTTTTTACCATCTTCAAAAGAGCAATAGCAAAAAAGCTGATCAAGAATCATAACCTTCCAATATTTTCTCTCTCTGCATCTGTTCCATGTAAATAGATTGCTTTCCGGCACGCGAAAAAATTGTTTGTAGAAACGGTAAAAAGCTCCCGAAGGAGCTTTCCACGCTTTAAATATACACTAATTCTTTTAACACAATCTCTTCTGCTACATTTCGGATATTATTTACAGCCCTGACCCATTCCATCTGGTCACAAGCTTTCATTTCTTCCGTAATGCCTTCCTTTTCCATCATCTGACGCACTAGAATGTCCATTCTCTCCTGTGCTTCATCGTCCACAGCATTCAGATGTTCTGTCAATCTGTCTTCCAACATATACAGTGAATACATTGCCGGACGATACTCTTTCAGATATGTTTTCCGCATCATTCCATATTTCCCATAATGCGGTTCTTCATCTGTACTGACAAGATTCGGATAGTAAATTCCGTCTGCGCCAAGTGTGTAGGTTCCACCCATTTTTCAAATGTACTTTTCATGTGTTATTCCTCCTTGAAATCAGCGATGTCCTTAGATCATCGCATAATATTTCAGGGCAGCCTTGATAGCATCTTCTTTCTCTTTCGGGCATTGTGGAACTCTTGCATTTTCTGATTTTGGAAGATTATAGTTTTCTCCCACTTCAATTCCACATTTGCGTTTTACCTGAGAAATATATAAACTTGAAACCTTCAAGCCAGATTCTTTCAGCACATAATCCTTGATTTCCTGATAGGTTGCTTTCAACTCGGCACTGGTGGCATCCAGCTCATCCAGGTCTAAGTCGATCTCTATCGTGTCATCTGGCTTCTGTTGGGACAAAAGAACAACCGTCTCCACATGAACAGTCATCCCAAATTGATCAACCGGGCATACTTTTCTAAGCTCATATCCCCTCTCACACAGATACTTCAGATCCCTTGCCAACGTCGCACTGTCGCAACTTACATACACAATCCTATCCGGGTTCATCTCGACCATGGTCTCCAGCAGGGTTTCATCACAGCCTTTTCTTGGCGGATCTACGACGATGACATCTGCATAAACGCCATTTTTCTTATACTCTCTTGGCAGCACTTCTTCTGCTTTTCCCACAAAGAACTCTGTATTCTCCAGGCCATTAAGTTTCGCATTTTCTTTCGCATTCTCTATAGCTGCAGGAACAATTTCCACACCGCGGACAAATTTTGCTTTCTGTGCCAGGAACAGGGAAATGGTTCCGATCCCACAGTAGAGATCCCATACTGTTTCCTGACCGTGAAGATCTGCGTATTCCAGTGCCTTTGCATAAAGCTTCTGGGTCTGCATAGGATTTACCTGATAGAAAGACAGAGGAGAAATCTGATAGGAAATATCTCCGATCCTGTCTGTGATATATTCCTGACCCCAGAGCAGACGGATTTCCTCACCAAGGATTACATTACTGTGTTTCTTATTTACATTGATGGTGATGCTTGTCATTCCCGGAATCTCACACAGAGATTTTACAAGCTGTTCCTCTTTCGGAATCTTATTTCCGTTCAGGATCAGACAGACCATCACTTCTTTTGTGAAATATCCGTAACGGATCAGGACATGGCGCACCAGCCCTTTGCCTGTTGCTTCATTATATGGTTCAATCCCGTATTTCTCCATATGTGCGATCACACGGTCCAGAACTTCTTTATTCTCAGCTACACCAAGTGCACAGTCACGGTTTTCGATAATATTGTGGGTTCTTCCCGCATAGAAACCTGTAACGATTTTTCCCTCTTTATTTCTGCCTACAGGAAACTGTGCCTTATTTCTGTAATGAAAAAGTTCATCCATGCCAATGATCGGCTCCATGGGGATATCTGTAAAGCCACCGATACGTTCCAGATGTCCCTTCACCTTATTTGTCTTAAATACAAGCTGTTGGTCATAGGAAAGTGCCTGAAGCTGGCATCCGCCACACTGACGGGCAAATTCGCACTTGGGCTCAACTCTGTACGGAGATGGCTTCAGCACCTCCATAAGACGGCCGTAACCATAATTTTTCTTTGCCTTGATAATTTTGGCTGTTACTGTATCTCCGATCACTGCGTCCTTGACAAAAACGGTGAAGCCATCGGCTTTTCCGATACCTTCACCGTCAATTCCGCAATCTTCTATCTCTAACGTAACAAGATCGTTCTTACGAAATTCCATAAAGATTACACCTCATCTGTTCTTCTTAAGTTGGATTCAAACAATTTATTATATCCAAGCCACTCTTTTTTACTCTTGTTTGCTGCAAAAATCTCTGTGATGGTTTCCATTCTTGCATCTGTATTATCTGCAAGATTGAGGGCTACGGCCTCCACCAGTGCAGGTTTTTTCGGGGAACCATATTCAAGCTCTCCGTGATGTGACAGAATACAGTGGATCAGTTCATTCTTAAGCACCTCCGGAAATTCCGGTATCTGGTGTGCAAGATCATTGATCATCTGTGCTCCCATATAAATATGTCCCAGAAGCTGGCCTTCATCTGTATAATCATTTAACGGAAATGCAGATAATTCTTTTGTCTTTCCGATATCATGAAGAAGTGATGCTGTGATCAGTAAATCCCTGTTGATGACCGGGTATGCCTTTGACATATAATCGCAGAGTCTGGTCACTCCCAGAGTATGTTCCATCAGACCGCCGATAAATCCGTGATGTACTGTCTTCGCAGCAGAATGTCCTTCAAACGCTTTCACAAAAGCTTCATCTTCCACAAATAATTTCTTCAGAAGTGCAGACAGATAAGTATTCTCCACACTGTCAATAAATGCTCTCAGCTGGCTGTACATATCATCTGTGCTGTTCTCACTTACAGGAAGATAATCTGCAGGATCATACTCATCTTCAGCAGCCTTGCGCACACGCTTGATATTCAGCTGCATAGCCCCTGCAAAGCTGGTCACATCTCCCACAACATCTATATAATCCAGTGCATCAAAATCATCAATTCCAAGAGAATTCGGATCCCAGATCTTGCCATCCATGATTCCGGTTTTATCCTGGAGGATAATATTCTCATAGGGTTTTCCATTCTTCGTTACCGCAGACTGTTTCTGCTTGCACAGATAAATCCCATTAATTCTGTCTCCCTCATGTAACTCATTTAAAAAACGCATAAAGCCTGCCTCTCTATCCTTTATTTTTAGTATTATAACAATTCCACAAGAAAGAATCCCGCTTGTAGGATTCTCTGCCTGTCACTATCTCTCTCCAACTGTTATCTTATAATCTTTCTCCGCATACTCACCATCGGAATTTTTGCGAAGAACCGTTATGGTAAGATTTTCTCCCTGCTTTTTTGTCTGAAGATATGTATAGTAAGACTGCATACTCTCTGTGGGAGTTCCATCAATCTTACTTATGATATCTCCACACTGTATCCCTGCCTTCATCGCAGGAGATTCTTCTTGTGTACGCTCCACGTAAAGTCCCTGATCAATTCCCAGTTTTCTACATTGTGCCTGAGTTATCTCTGTTCCATAAATACCTGTATATCTGATTGTCTCTTTGTTAGCCAGATGTTCTACCAACGGAAGAATCTGCGAAATGGAAACTGCATGAATATTATCTCCATCGTTTTCATTCTTCTTCAGTATCATACCTGCCACATTTCCGTCAGAATCAAGCAGCACACCACTTCCATCTTCATTCCCCTGCACATCTGTAGCCAACACATTATACTCCGTATCCGCTACCGATAGTTTTTCAGAAACAGAAGTGATCATTCCATAAACCACCGCATCACTGTCACCGGCAGGACTTCCGATAGCAATTACTATATCGCTCTGTCCCAGTTTCTTTGTGTCTGTCAGATCAGATACCACGATACCTTCTCTTGTACTGTCATTGAGAAGATTTTTTCTCACAGTTGCAACTGCAAATCCGGAATCTGCATCTCCCCTGCATATCTCTCCCTGCACTGTCGAACCATCTGCAAAAGTCACCTGCAGTTCCTGCAGATTTTCCAGTTCTTCCTCATAGGTCAGGATATAAAATTGCGTCTCTGTTTCAAGAAAGACAAGACCTTCCGTATCTTCCTGCTGAAAATAAGAATTATTCAGCAAATCCTCATCCTTTGAAATTCCTCTCACGTTTACAAGAGATTTTCGGGATTTTTGGGAAACCTTCAGCACTTCCCTATACATCTCCTGACGCATTGCCAGAAGACTCTTCTCCTCTTTTTCAGAAACTGAAGCGACAGATTCCCTCTCTGTTGCCTGTTCTTCAGATATCGTCTCCGCTACATCCGATCCTGTCAGTTCGATTTTCTGCTGTGTATTCTCTTCTCTATCCGCCATAACCGGAAACACACTGGCAAAGGTTACGGCTGCGCAACCTCCAAACAAAACGCCACATCCTGCTATCATAAGCAGCCTGCGCAACAGACTGCCATTCTCTTTTGGCTGTTTTTTTACCGTTTCTTTTATAAACTGATATTCCTGTGTGTCCATTTTGTTTTTTTTCATACCTGATTCTCCTGCCGCACTCCATTCAGGATAACTGCCCAGTGTCATACAAAACAGCAATCTGCCAAACAGTTACCATTCAGGTTCAATATCGCTTGTATTCAAACAAATTATATCGTAACAATCTACACATTATTTTAACAAAAAGATATGAATTTTTTATGAATATACTATAAGTAATTTCCCACAGTACAAAAAAGAAGCTCCTACTGAAACACTTATCGTATCAGCGAAACACTGCAACTCAGGTTATTATGATGACACAAAAAAACGGCTTAAATGCACATATAATAGCATTCAAACCGTTTCTTATGCGGAAGATGGGACTTGAACCCACACGAGCGCAATGCTCACAAGATCCTTAGTCTTGCTCGTCTGCCAGTTCCGACACTTCCGCATATCGCATTTCTGTTATAAGTTTTACTTATTGTTGCGACAATTGGTACTATACCAAAAACTATATAAACTGTCAATAGCTTTTTTGAATTTTTTTTATTTTTTTGTAAAAACTATCATTTTTATGTATTTCTATCCTTTTTGCTTTCCATAGATTCCAAAATCATATATAATAGGAAAAGTATTTGTAACTGCTTATTTCACAGTAAGTTACTGTTCACTCCGTTCACAGTAACTTAGCCAAAATTCATTCCAGATTGCCTGCGGCAATGGAATTTTGGCTTGTATGTCTCGGGATTTTGGCATATTCATGCCAAAACACCTCGCGGGATAGTGATGTGTGAACAGTAACCACCGTTACACAGTTACAATTATTTTTTAGAATTGCTATAATCCCGGAGTACATTTCCATAACAGAAAATGCTATAATATCAGGGACAGCAAATTATAAAGATATCTATCAGGAGATTTAAACAGACAATGAATCAGAAAGCATATAAAGCACTTGAATATTATAAAATCATCAATATGCTGACAGACAAGGCTTCCTCTTCCATGGGAAAAGAAATCTGCCGGAAGCTGGAGCCATCCACAGATATTGATGAAATCCGACATATGCAGACTCAGACCAGAGATGCACTTACCCGTCTTTTCCAGAAAGGAAATATTTCCTTTGGCAGCGTCAAAGATGTGCGTGGTTCTCTGAAACGTCTGGAAATCGGAAGTTCTCTGGGGATTGGTGAACTTCTTGCCATCTGCAGCCTTCTTGAGAACACCAATCGTGTCAAAGCTTATTCCAGAAGTGAGCGCGGTGATTCTCTCCCGGACTCTCTGGACGGGATGTTCGAGGCACTGGAACCACTGACTCCTCTTACAACAGAGATCCGCAGATGCATCCTCTCAGAAGATGAGATCAGTGATGATGCAAGCAGCAACCTCCGCCAGATTCGAAGAAACATGAAGATTACCGGAGACAGGATCCATACACAGCTCTCCTCTCTTGTAAACGGAAGTGCCCGCAATTATCTGCAGGATTCCGTTATTACCATGAGAAACGGACGCTACTGCATTCCGGTCAAGGCAGAATACAAAGGACAGGTTCCGGGTATGGTACACGATCAGTCCTCCACAGGTTCTACTTTATTTATCGAACCTATGGCAATCGTAAAACTAAATAATGACATCCGCGAGCTGGAACTGGAAGAACAAAAAGAGATTGAAGTGATCCTTTCCACTCTGAGCCAGCAAACTGCAGAACAGACCGACTCTATCCGCGCAGATCTTAATATCATGGTACAGCTTGACGTTATTTTTGCCAGAGCATCCCTTGCCATGGATATGAATGCAACAGAACCAATCTTCAATGATGAAGGACGCATCCGTCTGAAACAGGCACGCCACCCTCTCATTGATAAGAAGAAAGCTGTTCCCATTGATATCCGTCTCGGCGATGATTTCGACTTGCTTGTTATCACCGGTCCGAACACCGGTGGTAAAACTGTATCTTTAAAGACTGTCGGACTTCTCACTCTCATGGGCCAGTCCGGTCTTCATATTCCCACACTGGACCGCTCAGAGCTTGCACTGTTTGAAGAAGTTTATGCTGATATCGGTGATGAACAGAGTATTGAACAGTCATTAAGTACATTCTCCTCACATATGACCAACGTGGTTTCTTTCCTGAAAAAGGCCAACCGTCACTCTCTTGTCCTTTTCGATGAGCTTGGTGCAGGTACAGATCCGACAGAGGGTGCTGCCCTTGCCATTGCGATCCTTTCCCATCTTCATGAACAGGGAATCCGCACTATGGCAACCACCCATTACAGTGAGCTGAAGGTATATGCACTCTCCACCTCAGGTGTAGAAAATGCCTGCTGCGAATTTGACGTGGAAACGCTCCGCCCGACCTACCGCCTGCTGATCGGTGTTCCCGGGAAAAGTAATGCATTCGCCATTTCTTCCAAGCTTGGACTTCCGGACTATATCATCGATAAGGCCAAAGAACAGATCAGTGAACAGGATGAATCTTTCGAAGATGTTCTCAGTTCCCTGGAAAGCAGCCGTATAACTATTGAAAATGAACGCCGCGAGATTGAACAGTATAAACAGGAAATTGCCTCTCTGAAATCCGAAATGGAATCCAAGCAGGAGAAGTTGAACGAGCAGCGAGACCGCATCATCCGTCAGGCCAATGAGGAAGCTCATGCAGTTCTCTGCGAAGCCAAGGAATATGCAGACCAGACTATGAAGATGTTCCACAAATTCCAGAAAGACCATGTGGATCTCTCTGCTGTGGAAAAAGAACGCCAGAATCTGCGCAAACATATGAATAAAGCAGAGAAAGGCATGACTCAGAAAACTGCTGCAAAGAAACCGAAGAAGGAACTCACAGCCAAAGATATCTCCCTCGGCGATGCAGTTAAGGTTCTCAGCATGAATCTGAAAGGTACTGTCAGCAGCCGTCCGGACAACAAAGGTTTCCTCTTCGTGCAGATGGGTATCATCCGTTCCAAGGTTCACATCTCTGATCTGGAACTGATCGATGAAGCAGAGATCACCACCCCAACCATGCAGCGTACAGGTGCAGGTAAAATCCGCATGTCAAAAGCAGCCCATGTATCCACAGAGATCAACCTGCTTGGCAAAACGGTAGATGAAGCAGTTGCAGAGCTTGACAAATATCTGGATGATGCTTATATCGCTCATCTGAAATCTGTCCGTATTGTTCATGGTAAAGGAACCGGTGCTCTAAGAAAAGGTGTACACAATTATCTGAAGCGCCAGAAGCATGTGGAATCCTTCCGCCTTGGAGAATTCGGCGAAGGAGATGCAGGTGTTACTATTGTAGAATTTAAGAAATAGGAGGGACCGCCATGGTTTCCAAACAGAAAATCCTTATTGTTGATGATGATAACAATATCGCAGAGCTTATTGCCCTGTATCTTACCAAAGAATGCTTCGAGACAAAAATCGTAAATGACGGAGAAGAAGCGTTAAGGGAATTTGCCTCCTTCCGCCCGGATCTGATCATTCTGGATCTGATGCTTCCCGGAATTGACGGTTATCAGGTATGTCGTGAAATCCGACATACCTCTGATGTTCCCATCATTATGCTTTCAGCAAAAGGCGAAACCTTTGACAAGGTTCTCGGACTTGAACTGGGTGCAGATGACTATATGATCAAACCCTTTGATTCCAAGGAACTGGTTGCCCGTGTACGTGCTGTCCTGCGCCGTTTCCAGGTTAAACAGCCAGCGCCTTCTTCCAGTGAAAAATGTGTTACTTACCCGGATCTGACCGTTAATCTGACAAACTATGCAGTCACATATATGGGTCGTCAGGTTGATATGCCGCCAAAGGAACTGGAACTTCTCTATTTCCTTGCAGCATCACCAAACCAGGTATTTACCCGTGAACAGCTTCTGGATCATATCTGGGGTTACGAATACATCGGTGATACCCGTACTGTAGACGTTCATATCAAACGTCTTCGTGAAAAGATCAAAGACAATCCTCACTGGTCCATTGCCACCGTATGGGGAATCGGATACAAATTTGAGGTAAAAAATCCATGAAACAGCATCATCTTTCCACAAAATTCCTGAGATTTTATATTCTCATCGGAATTTTGGGATTTTTCCTCATAACCCTCGGCGGTTCTTATATGGTGGAAAAGCATCTGGAACACTCTTTAAGTGCCGCACTCTATACAGAAGCGCACAATATTGCATCTAACGAAGCAGTTAAAGGCAATATCTCTTCCAGTACAGTAGATACTCTTCAGGAACACTTATGTGCAATTTCCGATTTTCAGGATGCTGTATTGTGGATCATCAACAGTAACGGTGAAATCATTGTAAGTACACAGAAAAATATTGATGTCCGGGATCCAATCCCACTGGAAGAATTCGATGCTTCCAAATGGGGAAGCAACTATTATCAGATTGGAAAGTTTTATGGTTTCTTTAAAACAGATCATTTGAGTGTTATTGCCCCGATCACCTCTGATATGGAAACCAAAGGTTACGTGGCAATCCATTATTCGATGACAAACCTTTATCAGAGCCGAAGCAGTATTCTTTTTATCATGCAGGTAATCTTTCTCCTGTGCTATGCAGCCACCAGTCTTCTGCTCTGGGCTTACAGCCACTACATACGTAAGCCCCTGGCCAGGATCATGAAAGGTGCCAGTGAATATGCAGGAGGTAATCTTGCATATAAAATAGACGTTACTTCTGATGATGAAATGGGATATCTTGCCAAAACTCTGAATTATATGTCCGATGAACTGAACAAAAACGGAGAATATCAGCGTAAATTCATTGCAAATGTCTCTCATGATTTCCGTTCTCCCCTTACCTCCATCAAGGGATATGTCAATGCCATACTGGACGGTACCATCCCCTATGAGATGCAGGAACGGTATCTGAAGATCATCGCTTTTGAATCTGAACGTCTTGAAAAACTCACCCGCAGTCTTCTGACTCTGAATGAACTGGATATGAAAAAACGGATGATGCACATTCAGCGTTTTGATATCAATGATACCATCAAAAACACAGCAGCTACATTTGAAGGCATCTGCACCAGCCGCCAGATCCGTCTGGAGCTGCTTCTCTCCGGACATGAACTTTATGTCAGAGCTGATATGGAACAAATTCAGCAGGTTCTTTACAACCTTCTTGATAATGCCATTAAATTCAGCAATGATAATTCCTCTGTTCAGATTGAAACAACTGTAAAAAGCGGTAAGGTCTTCGTTTCTGTAAAAGATTACGGAACCGGCATTCCCAAAGAAAGTCTGGGCAAAATCTGGGATCGTTTCTACAAAATTGATGCATCCCGCGGAAAAGACCGTAAAGGCACCGGACTTGGACTTTCTATAGTCAAAGAGATCATCAATGCACATAACCAGAATATTGATGTGATCAGTACAGAAGGTGTGGGAACCGAATTTATCTTTACTCTGGAGAAAACGAAATAAATTTCTTTCACTTGAAAAATATTGTCTTAAATATACCTGTAACAACCCTCTTACCTGGAGCGTGTCTGAGAGGACTGCTATAAAAAATACCGTAACAAAAGTATATATCATTTACTTTTATTACGGTATTTTTTTTATTCTATGGCAATCCTCGTAAATAATGCATTTAAGACATTTCACCCACCTTAACTAAACGGTGTTCTCAGCATTCTGTCTTCATTTACGAGATAGATTCCTCTCGGTGTGATCCTGATTTCAGGAATCACAGGAAGTGCCATAAATGACAAGGTGATAAACGGATCAAATCCTTCTTTCACTCCCATCTCATGGGCCTTCGGAATCATTTTTGCAAGTGCTTCGTTTACACTCTCGTAGCCGGCATCGCTCATCAGTCCCATGACAGGAAGTGGTAAGGTTCCATAAATCTCTCCATTGCATACCAGAGTATAACCACCTTGCGTCCGCATCATTTCTTTTACAGCAACAGCCATATCACGATCATTATCTCCTACTACAATAATATTGTGGGAATCATGAGAAACACTGGAAGCAATAGCTCCGCCGCGGATTCCATAGCCTTTTATAATGCCCACTCCCATCTTGCCCGTATTCTTATGACGCTCTATTACTGCAATCTTCTGATATTCCCCGTCCGGAGCAAAATATTTCTCACCATCCGATTCTATCCATGGAACCTCTTCCAGAACATCCCTTGTCACAATCTGTTTCTCAAGCATCTGAATCACTCTTGCCTTTGTTCCCGGATGTTTCAGTTTCAGACGTTCCTCACTGAAACCTGATACATGAACTGTATTTTTCAGATATGGAGGACATGGTTTCAATTCTGCTTTCTCATCTTTAATGATCTTCTTACCACAATGATATACATCTACAACATTCAGATCTGCCACATTATCCAGAATGACAAAATCTGCCTGTCTTCCGGGTGCGATCATTCCAAGTCTGTATAAACCATAACATCTTGCAGGCTGGATCGTTGCCATCTGCAGTGCTTTCTCAACCGGAAGTCCAAGCTGTACAGCCCGCTTCACATTATAATTGATATGCCCCTCTTTACGAATTTCTTCGATATGCTTATCATCAGTACAGAAGCAGAAACCTGACGTATCTGTATGGTGTTCCACAATCCCCTTCACAATAGCATCCAGATTTCTTGCTGCACTTCCCTCACGTATCAATACCTGCATTCCATTTCTTGCCTCAGCCATTGCATACTCATAATCCACACACTCATGATCTGTGTCAATTCCGCCAAGTACATATGCAGCCAGATCCCCAGATGCCAGAAACGGTGCATGGCCATCCTTCACTCTGTCCTGAAACAGCTGGAGCTTTTCATGCATGGCAACACTTCCGTTAATCACAGAAGGCGCATCCATCACTTCACCAAGTCCCAGAATCCTCGGATGTTCCAGATATCCCTTCATCTTTCCTGCTGTAAGAATACACCCGTTATCATCCACATGAGTCGCCGGAACACAGGAAGGCATCATCACATATACATTCGCCGGTGCATCTTCTGTCTGATCCAGGATATAATCAATTCCATCCGTACCGGATACATTTGCAGACTCATGAGGATCTACAATAAATGTTGTAGTTCCACACTGTGCAGCCTGCCGGACCAGCTCACCCGGCGTCACCAGAGTAGATTCCAGATGCAGATGACTGTCGATAAATCCCGGACAGATTACTTTTCCTTCCAGATCAATCTCTGTCTCTCCTTCATATGTACCGACTCCGATCACAATTCCATCTGCAACAGCCACATCACCATCAATAAATTCTCCCGTACCAGAGCTGAACACACGCCCATTTTTAAACACCAACTCAGCCTTCTCAATACCTCTTGCCATCTGCGAATACCTGCGATACATCTCAAGTTCCATAAAAAAACCTCCTTTCGCTCCCTTGAAAGCCCTCCTGCGCCACACATTCATTATTACAGTAAAGCTTCCAATATATTATCATATTTACTTGTTTTTTCAGACTTTTTATTGTCCCAATCATTTTTTTCTATATATTTCATTATATATTATCATCTGTCTTTTTAATTTGCAACCTGTTTTTTCTTTACCAAAGCAACTTTCCATCAACTTTTAACGGCTTTACAAAAAGGCTGCCGGATATCTCCTGCAGCCTTTTCATATCACTTACATCTCTATATTTACATCATATAATCTTTGATCACATCATGATCTCTGAGTACTTTCTCGATCACAGTTCCCTTAACAGCTTTCAGAAGCGGTTTCTTCAGCATATCCAGTGGTCCCGGAAGTTCGATCTCCAGTGGAGATTTTCCATCCATCAGCTTCACACTGCTATCCAGTAATTCTCTGATATCATAAACACTGCCCCATACTTCCGGCACACCTCTGTCAACACCCAGAAGTCCATACACAGCCTCCATAGCAGTTCTTACGGAATATTCAGTAGTAAATACAGTATCTCTTGGTGTATCGGCAAACTGTCCGAGGAATGCGAAGTTTACACAGCCATCCGGAATAACATCAGGTCTGTCACCCTTTGTTCTCGGCATAAAGAATGCTGTAATATAAGGCATCATGGTCGGTACACAAACTGCACTGTTCTCAGCCATGTCTTCAATCTGGTCAACCGGAACGCCAAGATGATAGAGCCACTCTTCTGTGATTTCCTTACCTGTACACTCCTTCATAGGCTTCTTGATATAATCACCAGGTACATCTGTAAACAGACCATATACCCATACACAAACCTTGTCTTTGTCCTGATCCTTGAACTGTCCCTGTCTATTGATCGTCCAGCTTAATAACCAGCTGGAATCCTGACAGCTTACAATACCGCCTGTAACAACCTTGCCTGTTCTCGGATCACGTTTGCAGATATCTGTAATATAAGGAATGATCTTATCATCCAGAGTAGTCACTGTTGCTGACTCCCAATTTGTCTTAGCAATATCAGAACAGAATTTCTCAGGATGTCCGAAGGACGGATCCTGTTTTGCGATATTTTTCCAGAGACTCCAGCATCCACTTGTACGAACTTCTGCATCTCCGTTCGGTGCATGATTCTGATCGCCATAGATGGTTCCCTCTGTACAGCTTCCGTTTGTCACAAATACAAAGTCGTTTTCTGTAAGAACAATTCCCTTTTCTACGCCATTCACCTTACACTCGATTGCTTTTGCAATCTTCTTATTGCCTTCAAACTCAAAAAGTACGTTTGTAACCTCTGTATTGAACTGGAATTCAACACCTGCTTCTTCCAGATATTTCTGCATTGGCAGGATCAGGGATTCGTACTGATTATATTTTGTGAATTTCAGGGCACTGAAATCCGGAAGTCCGGAAATGTGATGGATAAATCTCTGGAAGTACAGTTTCATTTCCAGTGCACTGTGCCAGTTCTCAAATGCGAACATGGTTCTCCAGTATAACCAGAATGTGGAATCAAATACTTCATCGTCAAATACATCTTCAATTGTCTTGTCATAAAGATCTTCATCCTTTGTCATGAACAGCTTCATGATCTCCATGCAGCCCTTCTGGCTCAGATTGAATTTACCGTCTGTATGAGCATCCTTGCCTCTCTCTTTTGTTGCACGACAGAGAGAATAGTTGGGGTCTTCCTTATTCAGCCAGTAATATTCATCAAGTACAGATATACCAGGTGTTTCAATGGATGGAATACTTCTGAAAAGATCCCATAAGCACTCGAAATGGTTTTCCATCTCACGTCCCCCACGCATCACATATCCGCGGCTCGGATCAAAGATACCGTCACATGCTCCGCCTGCAATATCCATTGCTTCCAGAATGTGGATATTCTTTCCGGGCATCTGTCCGTCACGTACAAGGAAACAGGCTGCTGCAAGAGAAGCCAGTCCGCTTCCTACGATATAAGCATGTTTATCATCTACGCCTTCCGGCTTTCTTGGACGTGCAAATGCTTCATAGTTACCGTTTGTATAATAAATTCCCTTACTGTTTTTCTCATATTTTCCACGTTCTGTATTGCGATATTCACTTGTATTATGAAGTGCGTCATAATCTTCTTTTTTCTTTGTCTCAGCTGTTTTATACTTCTTTCCTACTGCCACTGCTGCCACGCCTGCTCCAACTGCCAATGCGGATATAAGTCCTAAACCTTTATTTTTACTCATAATACACATCCACCTTTCTTGAATTCTTCTTTAGAAGTTCTTTCAGATTCGTTATCTTAAATGCTTTTTACTCTCTGCTTTACCCATTTCCCGGAAACTCTTTTCGCCTGCCGGAAATCTCTTGATCTCCCGGCAAGACATCTTCATGACTTTTACATTCTTATCTGTATGTTTCCCACATCATAAGCATTTCATCCGTCTGAATTATCTGTTTGTTGCTATGGCTGTATATTAACAGTTAAAATATGATTCTACAATTTACAAAAGCCGCCGAATGATAAGTTTTTTATCACCCTGCGGCTTTTGTAAAGAATTTTTATATGATTATTTTTCCATATTATTTTTCTGAAAGTTATGAATAGATGTAGTCACTGTATCGCGAAGTGTCAAATCCATCATTCTTACCAGATCTTCAATATTTTCTTTCATCCCTTCCCTGATCCACTCAAGTATGATTCCCACAAAACCATATTTATAGAAGTCTGCAATAAATTTTTTATCCTCTTCTGTGATATTCAGACCCTTGCTTTTTTCTTCCACCACACCCACGATCAGATCATAGGTTAATTTAAAAAGATAATTTTCTATCCGCTCCCTGTCCACATTTCTGTAAACATTCATAATAAACGGTTTGTTTTCCAGCACTGCCTCAAATATCTGGGTCAGCCCTTCTGTCCAGGATTCAGAAGTCTTTTTGCCCTGAAGGGCTTTTGTCCCATCTTCCACGCAGGACCATTCAACCAGATCATAAATATCCTTGAAATGATAGTAGAAAGCCATGCGGCTTATCCCGCAGTCCGTGGTAATATCTGTTATCGTGATCTTGTCCAGAGGTTTCTTCAGAAGAAGCCGTTTCAGGGATTCTTCCAGAGCTGCTTTTGTGGTATTTGGCATATAACTCCTCCTGTCTGCTTACTGTGATTATTTCCAGTCGTAGTTTCTCAGGTGTCCTTCCAGATTCATGTGGTCAAAATTATTCTGGCGCAGTGCTTCGTACAGAACGATTGCTACGGAATTGCTCAGATTCAGAGAACGGATATCTCCGATCATAGGGATTCTTACGCAGGTTTCCTGATTATTGACCAGAATATCCTCCGGGATCCCTGCACTCTCTTTTCCAAACATGATGTAGCAGTCTTCTTCATAATGAACGTCTGTATAAGTCTGAGGCGCTTTTGTTGTTGCATAGTAAATTTTTGCCCCGGGATTCTTCTCCAGAAAGTCCTCAAAGTCCAGATATGTAGTTACATCCAGATCTTTCCAGTAATCCATTCCTGCTCTCTTTAAGGCTTTCTCACTTAAGGAAAATCCCAGAGGCTCGATAAGATGGAGTCTGGTTCCTGTTGCCACACAGGTACGGCCGATATTTCCTGTGTTTGCAGGAATCTCCGGCTCGTGAAGTACAATATTTAATTTTGCCATTTTCTTTTTATTCCTCTTGTTATTAATCGTCTGTCTCTTCTTAGAAAATTGTCTCTTAAGTTTCCTGCAGTTACTCTTTGAGAAGTTGCTGCAGTTCATCCTCTGCCGGACGTTCCAGATAGCGGGCACTGCCGCCACTGTAGAGAAGCCGGTCATTACCGCTGTTTGTCTGTCCGATGATCTCTGCCATAAATCCTTCATTGCGAAGCCTCTGTACCAGTGCTTCACCTCCGCGGATTCCAATCAATACTGCTCCATCTGCCTGAAGCTTATATGGATTCAGGTCAAAAATCTCGCACACTTCTATGGTCTCCTGACGAATCGGTACCTTACGGAAGTCTGCTTCCAGTCCTACTTCTGAAGCTTCTGCCATCTTCCAGAGCGCACTTAAAAAGCCGCCCTCACCCATAGCATATAATGCGCTGGCATCTGCCTCCTGCGCAATTTTCCAGACAATACTGCCGGCTCCATAAGCATCCCAAAGTGAAACGCAATTCTGAATAAAACCGGCAGAGAATCGCTCTGCCAGTTTGTCCTTTTTATTTTTTGCTATTACAGAGGTTCCTTTCAAAGCCACCGGGCATGCCACTACCAGTTCATCTCCCGGTTTCAGGCATCCGGTTATTTCTGCCCTCAGAGCCTCCATTGCCGCCTGTCCCAGTCTCATTCTTTTCCTCCGAAAATTTATTATACGATCAGAGACAGAACTGTCGGCACTACCATTGCCAGTACCAGAATGATTGCAATAATTGCTGTGATCACTTTACGGTTCTTTGGATTAAACATTCCCATTTCTCTTCACCTCTTTAATCTCTGTTCAGGTTCTCAAACACATCTTTCGTCACATCTGTCACATGAGCATTGTTAGTCAGCGGATCACGGTCTGCATAGTTAAACAACAGCACTGTTCCATCTGCAAATACTTCCACATGTGCATTCTTTGCCACTTTTTCCCGTTTTCTGAAGTCCCATACCTGTCTCTCAAAAGGCTTCTGATCTCTGGCAAAGCCAGGACGGCTTTTCAGGTTTTCTCTCAGATAGAGATCATATACCATCTGGTCTTTTACCTGATCCATGGAAATCTCCGGCACATCCTCAAGAAATTCCAGCAGGATCTCATATCTTCGCATTCTTGTATGAGAAACATCACCATAGCCCTTTTCCATGTAAAAGCTGCCCAGTCTCTCATAAATCGAGAAAGCATCCTGGAAAAAGTTTTCCAGATATTCAAGTGTATTCTGGAATTGTCCACTATTATAATACACTTCCACCATATTTTCCACAGTTTTCAGCTTCAAAACATGGTCATAATCCAGCCACTTCGTGGAAAGTACCTCATAAGGCTCCTGTGTTTTGTATACAATACCATATTCCCTGCACATCTCCATCATATGGGAACCCTTTAACACCTTCAAAAAGCCCAGCTGAAGCTGCTGTGGTTTCAACGCATAGACATCATTAAAGGAATGCCGGAAGCTGTCGTAATCTTCATAGGGAAGTCCTGCGATCAGGTCCAGATGCTGATGGATATTTCCAAAGCTGTGGATTCTGTCAACAATTCCTTTCAGTTTTTCAAAATCCATAGTTCTGTGAATTGCCTTAATCGTATCCGGATTTGTTGACTGTACTCCGATCTCCAACTGAATCAGGCCCGGACGCATAGTGGACATTTCCTGCAGTTCCTCTTCTCTTAACAGATCTGCTGAAATCTCAAAATGGAAGTTTGTCACACCATTATCGTGTTCATTAATATACTTCCAGATTGCCATTGCATGGTCATGTTTACAGTTAAAGGTACGGTCTACAAACTTTACCTGCGGAACCTTATTGTCTATAAAAAACTGCAGCTCTTTCTTTACTGTCTCTGTATCTCTGAAACGCAGTTTCTTATCAATGGAAGAAAGACAGTAACTGCAGGAGAACGGACATCCTCTGCTGCTTTCATAATAAATGATCCTGTTCTTAAACTCGGACAAATCTTTGTAAATAAATGGAATACTGCTTAAGTCCATGATCTGGCGCCATCCATTATGTATGATCTGATCTCCGTCTCTGTAACAGATTCCTGTCATATCTTTCAGATCCTGCGGATTTTTTTTCACATAATATCCGGCAAGTTCTTTAAATGTTTCTTCACCTTCCCCGACCATAACACCTTTAAATTCTGAGTTTTCTGTCAGGAATTTCTCCGCATCATAAGAAACTTCCGGACCGCCGGCCCAGAAGTCGGCGCCCGGAAGAATCTTTATCAGATCTGCCATCAGTTCTTTTACAAAAGAAAGGTTCCAGATATAACAGGACACGCATACCACATCAGGATGCTCCAGGTAAATATCACGCATGATATCATCTTTCTGCTGGTTGATGGTATATTCCTTTAATACAATATGATCTGCGTAATCGGATGCATATGCCTGCAGATCATAAACAGCAAGATTAGAATGAATATATTTTGCATTGCATGCCACTAATAAAATCTTCATAAATCTTTAGCCTTCCAGTGCACTCTTCAGCTCTTCTTTGGAAGTAAGACCTACGAAGCGTTTCACTTCCGCACCGTCTTTAAACAGGATCAGTGTCGGAATGCTGACTACACGAAACTGCTGTGCAAGTGCCATATTCTGATCTACGTCTACTTTTCCCACTGCGTATCCCTCTTCTGCCAGTTCTTCTACAACCGGACCCTGACGCATACATGGTCCACACCATGTTGCCCAGAAATCTATAAGAACCGGTTTCTCAGATTTTAATACTTCTGTTTCAAAATTTGCTGTTGTAATCTCTTTTGCCATGATTTATATCTCCTTTGCTTATTCTTTATAAAAATTTGCAATGTAAGTTCTCTGGTTTTATAATATCAACACTATAACCCTGTTAAATTTTCAATTTTTATTTTAGATTTTTTATTTTAAAGATCTTACATACTTCCCTGCATTAATACCTGCCTGTGCTCCCTCATACACAGCTTTCGCCACCTGAAGAAGTCCACCTGTACAGTCACCTGCCGCATAGAGTCCCGGGATGGTTGTTTCCATATTTTCGTTAACTTTAATGTTTCCTTTTTCAGTAAGTTCAGCTCCCATCTGGCGGGCAATCTCAGTACTGCCTGCAGTTCCCATTGCAATAAATACACCCTCTGCAGGACAGAAATCATTTGCCTGCTGACCTGCTTCTGCCTTTATTTCCTCTGCCTGCACATCAGGTTCAAGACGGATTCCGGATACCAGATCATCGCCCTCTACAGACTGGATCTTCATTGTGTTTACACTGATATTTTCTTCAGGTGTAAATTTCGGTTCTTCACCGTTTGTATAAATGGTTACTGTAGAAGCAGTATTTGACAATTCCTTTGCTTCATGCATGGCGAAATCACCGTTTCCCAGAACTGCTACATCCTTGCCTCTGTAAAAGAAAGCATCGCAGATTGCACAGTAGCTGACACCTTTTCCCTCAAATTCTTTAACACCCGGGATCTTCGGTGCAGCGCGCTTACTTCCTGTTGCAAGAATCAGACTCTGAGTCTCGAATTCACCTTCTGTAGTTTTTACCACAAAAGTATCAAACCCGCCGACTCCCAGAACCTGTGCATCCAATATTCGTACGCCCAGTGCTTTCGCCTGAGCGATTCCTGTATCATATAATTCCTGACCGGACAGCGGATGTTCCAGTCCGTAATAGTTTTCTATTTTCTCTGCTTTTTCCAAAGCACCGATCCCATTATTGATCACCAGGGGATCCAGATTTCCACGAACTGCATAAAGCGCAGCGGAAATTCCTGCAGGTCCGGCACCTATGATTATCACTTTTTCCAAATTCTGTCACCTGCTCTCTGTTATTGTTTTCAATATACTGTGATATATCATCGTTACTGTTCACTCTGTTCTCAGTAACTTATTATCAGCTATTGTTACTATACTACGTTTTCTGAAAAAAATCCATGATTTTATTTGGATAATTTTGGTATAATTTGGTTAAATAAGTTTCTCGATTCAGCGACATAATAAATAAAAGCGAAGTGCTGTTCACTCATGAACCATGCATTTCGCTTTTATACATTATTTTGTATGATTTATTTATCCAACCAGAGGATATTTGTCTGTAAGTTCTTTGACGATTGCCTTTGCCTTTTCCTGGCTGCCTTCTTCTTTTAAGGTCATAGCAATTGCTTCTGCAATCTTATCCATATCTTCCGGTTTCATGCCTCGTGAAGTAACTGCTGCTGTTCCGAGACGTACACCGCTTGTAACAAATGGAGACTGGGGATCATTTGGAATTGCATTCTTATTGCAGGTAATGTTTACTTCATCAAGAAGATTCTCCATCTGCTTGCCTGTAACGCCCAGACTTCTGAGGTCTACAAGCATCAGATGATTGTCTGTGCCACCGGAAACGATATCAATTCCTCGTTTCTGGAGTCCTTTGCAAAGTGCCTGCGCATTCTCAACGATCATCTTCGCATAGTCCTTAAATTCCGGCTGAAGCGCTTCTTTGAAACATACTGCCTTGGCAGCGATCACGTGCATCAGAGGACCACCCTGGATTCCCGGAAATACTGCTTTATTAAAGTTAAATTTCTTTGCATTCTCTGCGCTGCTTAAGATCAGGCCGCCTCTTGGTCCACGCAGAGTTTTGTGTGTGGTTGTAGTCACAACGTCTGCATAAGGAATCGGGCTTGGATGCTGTCCACCTGCTACCAGACCGGCGATATGCGCCATATCCACCATCAGATAAGCCCCAACTTCATCTGCGATCTCACGGAATTTCTTAAAATCAATAACTCTGGCATAGGCACTTGCACCTGCTACGATCAGCTTTGGTTTATTCTCAATGGCGATTCTTCTGACTTCTTCATAATCGATCACGCCGTCATCATTTACTCCATAATATACCGGCTTGAAGTAGGTTCCGGACATATTTGCAGGACTTCCATGTGTCAGATGTCCACCATGATCCAGATTCATACCCATTACAGTATCTCCCGTCTGCAACATTGCAAAAAAGACTGCCATATTTGCCTGTGCTCCGGAGTGTGGCTGTACATTTGCATATTCACATCCGAATAATTCTTTCGCACGTTCGATTGCAAGAGCTTCCACCTCATCCACGCAGGAACATCCGCCGTAAAATCTCTTCCCCGGATATCCTTCCGCATATTTATTAGTAAGAGGGCTTCCCATTGCTGCCATAACTGCTTTACTTACCCAGTTCTCTGAAGCGATCAGCTCAATATGGGAATTCTGGCGTGCAAGCTCCGCCTCGATCAGATCTGCGATATCCTTGTCTGTCTTTGCTACGTCGTCGATTGAATACATCTTCGTGCTCCTCCTTTGTTATACGCTCAGTAATTATTCCGATTATAACCAATTCTATCCATCATGTCAATCACCAAAAGACATTTGTCCGTGTACCAAAATATTTTATGATATAAATTAGGATACCACATATTATGTTTCTCTGCTGAGCTCTGTAGCAAATAACAGATTCGATTCGATTAAAACGCTTTTTTAATCTGTTTTACCAGTGCATCCACATCTTCCGCTTTCACAAGAAATCTCTCGGTTCCATTGATTTCCAGACTATCATAAGTATCATCATATGCAAAATATTTCAGAGTTACTTCCGGAGCTTCTTCTGTGTTTCTGTGGAATGTTACAGTCAGCACTTCTTCCTTATCTGCTGCATCTTTTGTTTCTTCAACTTCCGAATCAAGCATTATACTTTGAAGCGCCTGATACAATTCAGTAAATTTCTCCTTCTTTACAGTTTTCTTTCCGAATTTATAATCGCTGCCATCCAGCTTCATGGTATAGGTTTTCTTTCCAATGCTTATATCCACACTGTCAAGTGTATCAATATTTACCAATGCCGGAATCTTCAGGATCAAATTAAACGGTTTCAGCTCCAGAAGACTGTTCACCGACTCTTTTGAAAGCAGATAAACAGCCTCTTCGTATCCTTTTACGCATGCATAATAGTCACCATTCTCATCTGTATTTCCAATAAGGATCGTTGCTGTTGCATCTGCATCCTGCGTTTCTTTTGCTGTGTCATCGTTAACTGTATTTACAAAATCTACTGTAAAATATGTCTTTGTATTATCCAGTCCGGTATCTGTATTTGCTGCATCGACGCCGTTGCTGAGATCAAAAGCAGCCAGCACTCCAAACATTTCATACATATTCTCTGTGTTTACTGTTGCAATCTCATCATACGGATTGGTAATTTCCCAGTAGTCGAAATCCATCTTATAATCTGCCGGTTCCTGTTTGATCTGAAATACTTCTTCGCCGTCCTTTACAATGGAAAATCTGCGAATGGAATAGACAGACATTCTTGGATGTTCTACAGTTTTTAAATCTGTATTTTCTGTTTTATCATCTGTCTGATCAGCAATTTCTTCTTCCACAGCTGCATCTTCTGCTTTTGGCTCTTCTGCAGTCTCAGAGTTTTGTTCTGCTTCATCTGCCCATACAGGACAGGATATAACTGCTGTGCCTGCTGCACCGGCAGTAAACATGGCTGTCATTCCAAGAAGTAATATTTTTTTAATTTTGTTTTTCATGTCTGTGTTCCTCCTGTCCATATATAATATGGTTTTTATTTTATGTTACTTTTCGCAATTGAAACAGAATACTTACTCCGTTCGGTTAAAGTGCAATTTCTACCTCAGCAGGCTTATGTCCTGTCAGTTCTGCACTTCTTGTATCCGGCTGGGATACTCCTGCAAATAAACGGAAATGTTTTCCTGCGATGTAACGATTTCCATCTTCATCAACTATATTCATTGCTTTATTAGAAATTGTAAATTCTACAGATTTCTCTTCTCCCGCTTTCAGAGATACTCTCTTAAATCCGCAGAGACTGTAGTTACGAACTGCAAGCAGAGAATCAAGGTCTTTGATATACACCTGAACAACTTCATCTGTATCTACTGTTCCATTGTTCTTAACAGTTGCTTTTAACACGATATCGGACTCTGCTGATACTTCACCGACAACCTCTGCTTCTGTTACGCAGGTATCACTGTATGTAAGTCCGTATCCAAATGGATAAAGTGCCTCTTTTTCCATATAACGGTAAGTTCTGTTTTTCATAGAGTAATCTGTGAATTCCGGCATTCCTTCCAGGTCTTTATAGAAGGTTATCGGAAGTTTTCCTGATGGAGATTCTTTTCCGAAGAGAAGATCTGCTATTGCACGTCCGCCTCTTGCTCCCGGATACCATGCAAGAAGGATTCCATTACAGTTATCCTGCGCATAATTCAGGTCAATCGCACTTCCTGCCATCAGAACTACGATGGTAGGTTTTCCTACTGCTGTTACTTTCTCGATCAGTTCTTCCTGTACTTTCGGAAGATGAAGATCAACTTTGTCCCCGGATGCATCACTGTTTCCGGTATCTCCTTCTTCTCCCTCCAGAGTCTCATCAAGACCTACGCAGAGTATGACTACATCGCTGTTTTCCGCTGTAATTACTGCCTCAGAAATTCTGTCCTGATCCCATGCCAGATTTTCAACTTTGTCTTTATATAAATCACATCCCTGAGAGTAAAGGATCCTTACATCGTCACCTGCTTCTTCACGGATTCCTTCAAGAACAGTAATATATTCTGAAGATGTTCCATGATAATTTCCAATAAGAGCTGCACGGCTATTTGCATTCGGGCCGATGACACCAATAGTATTTACTTTTGTTTTATCAATCGGAAGAACTCCATCATTCTTCAGAAGTACGCAGCTCTTTCTTGCCATCTTAAGAGCTTCATCAATGTGCTCTTTGCACTCTACCACACTATACGGTATCTTATCATATTCACTTCCGTCAAACAGGCCCAGCAGATATCTGGTTGTCAGCAGTCTTACTGCGGATTCTGTAATTTTCTCTTCTGTTACCAGTCCATCCTGATAAGCTCCCATCATATGAAGATAGGTATTTCCACAGTTCAGGTCACAGCCTGCATTTAATGCCATAGCAGCGGACTGTCTTGGTGTGGAAGTTACCATGTGATGTTCATGAAAGTCACGGATTGCCCAGCAGTCAGAAGTATAATGACCTTCGAATTTCCATTTTCCTCTCAGGACATCTTCCATAAGATATTTATGTGCACAGCAGGGTTCTCCGTTTGTCCTGTTATAAGCACCCATTACAGCCTCAACATCCGCTTCTGTTACAAGCGCTTCAAAAGCCGGAAGATATGTTTCCCACATATCCTTCATGCTTGCCTGTGCATCAAATTCATGTCTGAGCGATTCCGGACCGCTGTGCACTGCATAATGCTTTGCACATGCTGCCGCTTTCATTACAGGTCCGTCACCCTGGATTCCTTCTACGAATTTCACGCCAAGTCTGGACGTCAGATATGGATCCTCACCATAGGTTTCATGCCCTCTGCCCCATCTCGGATCTCTGAAAATGTTTACATTGGGGGACCAGAAAGTAAGACCCTTGTAAATATCTCTGTCTTCTTTTGCAGAATATGCATTGTATTTTGCTCTTCCCTCAGTTGCAATGATATCGCCAACTTTTTTCATCTCTTCATCGTCAAATACTGCAGCCATTGCAATTGCCTGTGGGAACATGGTTGCCACACCTGCTCTGGCTACTCCATGCAGTGCTTCATTCCAGTAATTGTATGCCGGAACACCCAGTCTTTTCACGGGAGCAGCATCGTATTTTAACTGGGAAGCCTTCTCCAGAAGCGTCATCTGTGATACCAGTTTTTCTGCTTTTTTTCTTGCTTCTGTTCTTTCTTTTCTGTGATCTTTCATTTCAGATCCTCCTGTTTATATAATTTGATAATTATTCAGCAGGTATTAACAAAGCCTCAGCGCAGCCCGCTACTCCTGCATTATGTATTCTGCATTTCTTCTCTGTATTTCGTCGGAGATTTTCCTGTATGTTTCTTAAATGCCAGTGAGAAATAATTCGTATCTCTGTATCCTACCATCATAGCAATCTTTCCAGTCTTGATGCTGGTAGTTTCCAGAAGGCTCTTCGCCTTCTCAATCCTCTTTCTGACAATGTATTCATTACATCCTTCACCTGTAATCCGCTTAAATAATCTGGAGAAATAATTCGGTGTGATATAGAGACTTTCCGCAATGCTGGAAACCGAAATATCCTCTGCAAGATGCTCATCTATATAGTGTCTGGCATTGGAAATGGTATAATGTACATCCTCTTCATCATTTTCAATAAGCTGCTCAATAAACATTCTCGTAATCTCACAGGCCTCTTCTTTTCCTGCTGATGACAGACTCTTGGAGAGTGCATCCAACTTTCCTTCTTCCACCTCACACGATACTTCCATGTAGGAAAAAATCAAAGAGGAGGCAATCTCGAAACAACATCTGCGCACAGCAGAAGGGGAAAGATTATAGGATTCTGTTGCCTTAATAAAGGTATTAAATGCCTTTAGTACATAATCTGGAGTTCCTATATTGGAAATCATGATATTTCGCAGTTCTGCATAGATTTCCCAGAAGATTTTCTTCTTGTTCTGAGCCCCCATCGTCTGTATAATGTCCTGAATATTCTTTTTTTCATGTTCCAGAAGATATCTGGCATCATTGTAGGAAATTGCCAGATTTTCAAATCCTTGCACAGCACTTCCAACCGTAATCTTTGGTTTATATTCAAATTCATCCTTCAGCACATCCGACAATTCTTCAATCTGTTCCAGAACGCTGTCGTCATCATCTTTTTCAAAACAGACAATCGCAATCGTACCGTCATCATCTACAAATGTGATTCCTCTGTTTTGGGAATCCACCATGCTCATGCAGACATTTTTAACAGTCATTGCACGGAATTTTCCGTCATTCTGCTGTTCTGTATACATTCCCTGTTCCAGAAGAATCAGGCTCATTTTCTGCTTAATATCAAACTGAAAATCTTTCTGGAGAATATACAACTGCATTTCTTTATCTGCTTTTGTATGCACCAAATTTCTCATGCACTGCTCCAGTCTCATCTGCACTACAGAGCCTTGAGAGCGCCATACTCTGGCCTGATTCTGCTCTTTGTTTTCCTGCTCTTTCAGTTCTTTTATCTGCTTTTCTATCGCATTGAAAAGATCATCTTCATCAATCGGTTTCAGGAAGAAATCCTGCACCTGAAGCCGCAGGCTCTCTCTTGCATACTCAAAATTATCAAAGCCTGTAAGCACGATCACACGCAGTTCAGGTACTGATTCTCTGGCCGCTTTAATCAGTTCCAGTCCTGTCATTTCTGTCATCTGGATATCTGTAACCATAATTTCAGGACCTTCTTCTTTAAGAATCTTCAAAGCCTCGTTTCCTGACGCAGCAGTAAATACGTCATCTACTCCCAGTTTCTTCCAGTCTATGGCATTTTTCATCCCCATGCGTATCATCTTTTCGTCATCAACAATCAGTACTCTATACACACGTCCACTCGCCTCCCGCTGTGTTCTTTTTGATTTCTGTCTGATATGGCAGATGGATCACGACAGTTACTCCACCCGAATCATTCTTCTGGTAATTAAGACCATATCCCTCCCCAAAAAGAAGTTCAATCCTCTTGTTTACGTTTCGCACTCCATATCCGAAGGAATCCTCGTATCTGGAGAGCTGTTCATTCATTTCATCTATCTGTTCCTGACTCATTCCTGTGCCTGTATCTGATACCTTTATGATAACTTCATCCTCATTTTTATATGCTGTAAGATAAAGTGTACCTGTTTTTCCCTCTTTTACTTTCATTCCATGATAAATGGAATTCTCTACCAGTGGCTGCAGGGTCAGCTTCGGTATCAGGCTTTCTTCCACCTGAGATTCTACAACAATCTCACTTCCGATAATGTTGTCGTATCTCATGTTCTGGATAATCATATAATTCCTGATATGCTCTACTTCTTCTCTGATCGTGATCACGTCATGTCCTTTGCTGAGACAGATCCTGTAATATTTCGCCAGCGCCTTTACCATTGTGGAAATCTCTTTATTTCCTTCGGCAATCGCCTGCCAGTGGATACATTCCAGTGTATTATAAAGAAAATGCGGCTGAATCTGCGACTGAAGGGCATTAAAACGGATCTGCTCCAGCTGATGCTGTTCCAGTTTTACCTGTTCCATCAACACCTCGATTTCATCCATCATAGAGTTAAAACCAATTGCAAGCTTTGTGAAATCTTCACCCATATTGTCAACATTGATTCTTGTTCTCAGGGAACCTGTTGCAACATAATCCATATTAGATACTACCTTATTAAGGGGCTGATACATTTTCCTGACCAGTGCTCTTATAATAATGCTTACTATGATCAGCACTATGATCAGAACCAGAATCACAACAACCATTATATGGAATCCTGATTCCATCAGTTTATAAAAAGAAATCGAACTGACTACATAATAATTCCAGTTCTTAATCTTCTGGCATACATACATATTCCCATTCTTTGTAAATATCTGTATCCCTTTTTCCATCTCATCTATATAATTTACGTAACGGCCTGTCTCCTCTTTATCATTCGAAAGCAATATCATTCCACCTGTGTCAACTACTCTTGTTTCTGCTGAAGAATCTCCTACAGCCAGCATCCTCTGTACTGCCGGATCATCGAAATTCATGCACAGAAGCCCTCTTGCATCAGATACTTTTCTGGTATCATATAATGGATAATACAGACTCAATGTATATCTGTTCCCTTTATAATAATCGTTATAATAATCGTTATTATAGGAAACTTTCAGCGTTCCTTTCTGCGCATATTTGCTTCTCTCATATGCCTGGGGATACACTTCTTCAAACTGCGTAACTGATAAAGAACCCTTTCCTCTGTAGTAGTAACTTTTATAATCCGAACTGACAATGGCAGCAAAGTTCAGACTCTCATACATATTATTCAGATTCTCCAGCTTGCTGTAAACTGCATCAATGTCTGCTGTCTTCAGCTCATTTTTCTGCACCTGCCTGCAGTAATTCTGCACAGAATCATCCATGATCGTACCCAATACGATTTCTTTATATGAATCCATTGATCCCTTAAAAGATTCCGCAACTGTATTATTCTGCATCTGCAGAAGTTCTACAGACTGCTCTTTCATCGATGCTATAGAAAAAGTCAGAGAAACACCTGCAACCGTCAGCGTTACAATAAGAATACTGACGGTCACAAGTAAAAGTATTTTTTTATCAAATTTCCAGTGGCTGAATTTTGTTTTCCATTTGTTCATGTTGTCTTTCCTCATCTGTCACATAATTTCACATATACCCACATGATCAGGGGGGGATTTTACCTCCCCAATATCATACCATGTTCAATGGTAAATGGATACAACAGATTCTGCAGAAAGAATCAACCCTTTACAGCACCTGCAGTCATACCTTTTACCAGTTTATCCTGGAAAATAATAAACATGATAACCATTGGTAAAAGTGTTAATGTAAGAACCGCCATGATCATTGGTGTATTCATAGAATACTGTCCCTGAAATTCCCAGATTGCCAACGGCAGGGTACGATTCTGGGCAGACTGTGTCAGTGTATTTACAAATGAGAATTCATTCCACATATTTACACCATTGTAAATTGCCAGTGTCGCCATTCCGGGTTTGGAAAGCGGCAGGATCATGGAGAAAAACATCTGAATCTTTCCACATCCGTCAATTTCAGCAGATTCTTCGATTTCTCTCGGAATCTCTTTCATAAAGCTGGTCAGGATAAATACGGAAATCGGAACTGCGAATGCGACATACGGTCCGACCAGTGACCAGATTGTATCATAAAGTCCTGTTGACTTTGACATTTTGAATACAGGGATCAATGTAATATGTACAGGAATAGACATACAGGCTACAATGATCGCATAAATCGGCTGTGCCATTTTAAACTTAAATCTTGCCAGAGGATAAGAAGCGCATGCTGAAATAAACAGCAGCAGGATCAGGGAGATTGCAAGAACGATCACACTGTTCTTGAAGTAATTTGCAAACCCTCCTGTAAGTACCTCAGTGTAATTGGACCAGTTCAGTTGATCAGGAAGCTGGAATACACCCTTGGTAAGCATCTCAAATTTCTCTTTGAATGAGTTCAGCACCATGAATATAAAAGGTGTAAATGATACAATTGCTGCACCGATAGCAAGAACAAAAGCAATGATCCAGGCTATGATGCTTTTTCTTCTACTTTTCTTATAGCTGTCCATTCCTTAATCCTCCTGTTTTCCGTTTATAAGTTTCATAGTAATCATAGATACCATTGTAATCAGGATAAACATACCTCCTGCAATGGCTGAGCCATAACCCATGTTAAAGTTCTTGAATGATTCTTTGTACATATAGGTTGCCATCAGCTCTGTAGCAGTACCAGGACCGCCACCTGTCATAACATAGATCAGATCGAAGTATTTCAGAGATCCAACCATTGAAAGGATAGCTGCACTCTTAATTGACGGAATAAGAAGTGGAAGTGCAATCTTCCAGAAATACTGTCCTCTTGTAGCACCATCGATTCTTGCTGCTTCAAATACATCATATGGGATGTTTGTATAACCAGCCATAAAGTAAACCATGTAGAATGGTGTAAACTGCCATGCAATGATAAGAATAACTGTGAGCAATGCTAATTTTGGATTACCAAGAAGGTCAATGTTGCCCCCTCCGAACCATCCGGAAATTGTGCTGACAATACCTCCGTTTGTTGCAAGTGCGTATGTGAAAAGGAAACCAATTGCAACAGAAGACATAAGCATTGGAATAAACCAGATAACCTTGAAAATTGTAAGTTTCTTACCGCCAAAGTCAAGGAATGTTGCCATTGCAAGTCCTAACGGAATCTGGATAATGATAGATAGGATCATGATAATAACGTTGTTCTTAAATGCTATCCAGAATTTTGTATCTTTGATCAGTTTTGCCCAGTTTGCAAGTCCTACCATCTTCTTGTCTGCGGAAATACCATTCCACTGGTATCCGCTTGTAATAAATGTATCAATAATCGGATACGCGATAAATACTACTAATAAAATGATAACAGGTGCCAGAAAAAGTGCTGCTGTCTGACGTGTTTTTCTCTGTCTTAACTGAACCAGAGATATCCCTTTTTCATTCATTTTGGTGCCTCCTTTTTAATACTTTCTGAGATTTGATCATCTGACCTAACGTATGCCAGAGTATGTTTGAAAAATGCTTTCGGAATATGTTAGAGATATATTTCTGAGATGGTTTTTATATATTTTCTGACATGCTGTCTGATATGTAATTTGACATTGAAATGATTTTTCAAGCACGCTCTGTGTACTCACATATTGTTTTTCAAGATAAAGGGTTCTGCACTTTCAGCATGTGCAGAACCCTTCTTTTCTACCCTTACTCAGGTCAGAATGAATGCCTGCTTTCCTTTAAAGATTATTCAGCATCATCTGCTGCTGCATCATCTGTAGCTGCATCATCTGTAGCTTCTTCTGCAGTATCATCTGCTGCGCCGGAATCAGATTTGGTACTTAAATATTCGTCCATTGCTTTCTGCATTTCTTCCTGTGCTTCCTGAGGAGTCTTTGTCAGACCAAATACTTCCTGTAAGCCATCAAGATGTGCAGATGCAACAGATGTCGGCAGATACTGGTCATACCACAACTGGATAGAAGATGCTTCCTGAGCTGCATCAAAAATTTCCTTTACAACAGGATCTGAAATGTGGTCTCCTGCATCTTTTACAGGAACAATCTTGTTGTTAGAATATGTAATGTCTGCAACTTCATCAGATAAATGATCTGTTGCACATTCAAATGCTGCTGCAAGTTTATCACCTTCACAGTTGAAGCAAATGAACTGATCACCTACAGTACCGATCTGGATTGTAGGATCAGCATCGGAATCATCAATTGCAGGGAATGGGAACCAGCCGATCTTCTGATAGAATTCCTCACTGTCAGTCTGGAATGTTCCTGCATACCATGAGCCACAGAGAAGCATACCTGCTGTCTCCTGATACATTAACTGTTTTGCCTGTCCGTCATCTTCGCTTAAGGAGTTTACGCCATCCGGGAAGTATCCGTTTTTAACCCACTCCTGAATCTTCTCACCTGCTTTGATGAAGCAGTCATCTGTGAATTTGCCGCTTCCTGCAACTGCATTCTGGAATGGTTCCAGTCCGCCATAACGTGCTGCCAGAGACATGAAGTACATGGAACCTGTCCATTTGGAAGCATTAGCAAGTGCAAAAGGTGTAATTCCGTTTTCTTTTAATGTTGCACAGATATTTTCCAGATCAGCTAATGTCTTCGGTTCTTCAAGTCCGTACTGTTTAAACATATCTTTGTTGTAGAAGATACCTGCCAGAGAAACATTCAGATATGGGATTGCATATACATGTCCGTTGTAGCTTCCCTGTTCAATAGCTGCATCCAGAAGTTTATCTTTAACATCGGACTGATCAAGAAGATCATCAATCGGCTGAGCAAATCCGGAATCAATATATTCATACATCGGACCACCGGACCAGCTTGAGTACATATCAGGACACTCACCGGAGCTCATCGCGATAACAAGTTTTTCCTTGTATGTATCGTTCTGGATAGCTACCTGATTTACAGTATAGCCTGACTCTGTTTCTTTGTTAAACTTGTCTACTGCTGCAGTAACAATATCTTTGTCCGGGCTCTCTACCGCGATATTCCAGTAAGTAATTTCTTTGTCGTCAGCTGCAAATGCAGTTGTCTGCGCTGCCATCGGTACCACCATAGCTGCTGTCATGGCAAGTGCCATAATCTTGTACATTCTTTTTTTCATTTCTTGTTTCCTCCTTTTTTATTCACTTTGTATATTTAAGTGTATTTATCATAGCATTCCATTCACATAATGCCCATAAAATATTCTGTCCAAAATCTATAAATTTCTGTCTTTCCGTTTTCTGTGTGCAGAAAATTATAGATATCTGTACTGGAATCTTTCCAAAAATGTCTTCTGAGAACCAGCAAAAATTACTTTCAAATTTTAATTTTTTTATTATTTTTTGACTATTTTTCCATTATTTGCTTTAATATAAAAAGGAAGTCCCACCTACTGCTCATTACATTTTACAATTAAAGCAGAGGACTTACCTGATTCAGTTAACCTTTCAATCTATAGGAGGTCGTTTACATATTATGAGAAATTTTGAATATTATACACCAACACAGATTCTCTTTGGCAAAGATACCCACCTTCAGGCAGGTTCCCTGCTGAAGAAGTATGGAGCAAAAAAAGTTCTGATCCATTATGGAGGTCAGAGTGCTGTCCGTTCCGGACTGATTGATGAGATCACTTCTAATCTGAAAGAAGAGGGTCTTGAATACATCACCCTGGGTGGTGTCATTCCTAATCCACTTCTTTCCAAAGTCCGCGAGGGAATCGAATTATGCCAAAAAGAACATGTAGACTTTATCCTTGCTGTAGGAGGAGGAAGTGTTATTGACTCTTCCAAAGCCATCGGCTATGGCGTTGCCAATCCGAACAATGATGTCTGGGATTTCTGTCTGAAAAAAGCTGTTCCAACCGGCTGTCTGCCCATTGGTGTCATCCTTACAATTGCAGCTTCCGGAAGTGAAATGAGCAGTTCCAGTGTTATCACAAATGAAGAAACAAAAGAAAAACGTGGATGTGCAAAGACAGATTACTGCAGGCCGAAATTTGCCATCTTAAATCCACGTCTCACCTACACACTCCCACAGTATCAGACAGAAAGCGGATGTGTAGATATCCTCATGCACACCATGGAGCGATATTTTGTAAATATTGAAACTATGGAGATTACAGACAGTATCAGCGAAGCTCTGATGCAGACAGTCATTTACAATGCCCGTATTCTTATGAAAGAACCAGACAATTACAGCGCCAGGGCAGAAATTATGTGGGCAGGAAGCCTTTCCCACAACGGTCTGACCGGATGCGGTACAGGTGGTGGTGACTGGGCATGCCACCAGCTTGAACATGAACTGGGAGGTGTCTACAATGTAACTCACGGAGCAGGTCTGGCAGCTATCTGGGGAAGCTGGGCACGATACGTCTACGAGGTGAACCCTGAACGTTTTGCTCAGTTTGCCACCAATGTATTTGACATTCCATGTGGAACTGATTATAAAGAAACAGCCCTTGCAGGAATTGAAGCAATGGAAAATTTTTTCCGGTCTGTAAAAATGCCCACCAGTTTACATGAACTGGGTCTGGATCTCACAGATCAGCAAATTCATGATCTTGCATTCAAATGCAGTTTTGAGGACACTCGCACCATTGGAGTCTTTAAACAGCTCAATATGAGAGATATGGAAAAAATCTACCTTATGGCAAGATAAAATAAATTTTTGTTATAATTTTCTCTTTTTTCGCAAAAATCATAAAAATTACTTGCATTCAAACAATCGATATGCTATTATAAGGCCTGTGATACACAACAGTTCACAGACCAAATGCCCAGATAGCTCAGTTGGTAGAGCAGAGGACTGAAAATCCTCGTGTCGCTGGTTCGATTCCGGCTCTGGGCATTTTTTATTTTCTTTTTTGCTCACGGCTGGTTAGAAAAAGCCTGGGCATTTTTTATTTTCTTTTTTTGCTCACGGCTGGTTAGAAAAAGCCTGAGCATTTTTTTATTTCATTTTTTAATATTGTCTTCTCTCACTTTCAGCAGTATAATTTTTCCAGAGTATGTTTGAAAAATGCTTTCCGCAAGATGTGTATCCCAATTTGTGGGAATGATTTTTCAAACACGCTCTAAGACTATCATGAAATTTTGTATCAATATCATCACAATTTTCCCAATATTAATACAATATTTTATTGAAGCAATATTTCACATAAGAAAGGAACTAAACTCATGAGTGACTTTAAAGTCGAGACTAAATGTCTCCATTCCGGTTACACTCCGTCTAAGGGTGAACCATGCGCACTCCCGATTTATCAGAGTACCACTTATAAATATGATACTACTGATGAAATGGGACAGCTCTTCGATCTTAAGGCAGAAGGATACTTCTATACCCGTCTGCAGAACCCCACAAATGATGCTGTAGCAGCAAAAATTGCAGATCTGGAGGGTGGTGTTGCCGCTATCCTTACCTCTTCCGGACAGGCTGCCAACTTCTATGCAGTCTTCAATATCTGCGAAGCAGGTGATCATGTTGTGGCGGCTTCTACTATTTACGGAGGAACCTTTAACCTCCTGGCTGTTACCTTCAAAAAGCTTGGCATTGACTGCACTTTCGTTGACACCGATGCTAGCCCTGAAGAAATTGCAGCTGCCTTCCGTCCTAATACAAAGGTACTTTTCGCAGAGACCATCGCAAACCCGGCCCTGGTAATTCTTGATATTGAAAAATTCGCAAAGGTTGCTCACGAACATGAAGTTCCGCTTATTGTAGACAACACCTTCGCTACACCTGTAAACTGCCGTCCTTTTGAATGGGGAGCTGATATCGTCACCCATTCCACAACCAAATATATGGACGGACATGCTGTGCAGGTTGGCGGAGCTATCGTTGACAGCGGTAACTTTGACTGGGATGCCTATGGACATAAATATCATGGACTGACTGAACCGGATGAATCTTATCATGGTGTTATTTATACTAAACAGTTTGGAAAGAAGGCTTATATCACAAAGGCAACCTCTCAGTTAATGCGTGACCTGGGCTCTATCCCGTCTCCTACAAACTGCTTCCTGTTAAACCTGGGACTTGAAACTCTTCCTCTCCGCGTGGAACGTCACTGCTATAATGCACAAAGAATTGCAGAATTTCTGAATGCCCATGAGAAAGTATCTCATGTAAACTATGCAGGACTTCCTGATGACAAATACTATCCACTTGCTCAGAAATACATGAACGAAGGCAGAACCTGCGGCGTTATCTCCTTTGAACTGACAGGAGGCCGAGAAGCTGCAGTCCGCTTTATGGACAGCTTAAAGCTTGCCACCATCGCAACGCACGTAGCAGCATCCAAAACCATGATCCTGCATCCTGCAAGCCATACTCACCGTCAGATGAACGACGAACAACTTGCAGAAGCCGGTGTATCACCGGGAATGATCCGTCTCTCCGTTGGTATTGAAAATGTTGAAGACATCATTGCTGACATCGAACAGGCATTAAAAAACGCATAAAAGATAATTTCAAAAAATCCGAAAGAACTTCTGAAATGATTACAGATATAACAGATCATTTCCAGATTCTTCCGGATTTTTATTTTCAGGTCAAACGGATATTCGCAATCCGCTTTGCTACTTGATTCGGTTAAATTCTTTCTTATTTTCTACTTTAACAAATAAACATCTGTATAATATACCCCTTTGTCCTCCCCTTCCTGATGGGTAGCAACATAAATATCTATACAATTATGTTTAATCGCACCACCACAGTCCTCTGCAACATAAACCTGTCCATTGATCACAACCTTAGATCCATATGGAATCTGTGTAGGGTCCACCGCAATCGTACGGTTTGTCGTAGCAGTCACCCCTGTAGAAGTAATGCCATTTGCCCAAGGGCCACAACAAATACTGCAGGGACAATAATGAGTAATCTTAAAGGTTCCCAGCGGAACCAGTGACGCATCTGAAGACACAGCTACCGGAGTTCCCACCTTCACTCCATCCACAGACTCTCCCTTTGAAGCAGTTACACCATCCACAGCCTCTGCAAAAACGCCTTTGCCCTCACTCTTATGAATCGTTCCAGCTTCTTCGCCGTCTACTTTAGCGACCTTTGACTCTTCCGTATTCTCCTCTGCTGCTGTATTCTCCAGAACACTGGTTGGAATATATCCAATGCCTCTTTTTCCATTCTCTTTTTTATAGTAAATCTGACTCCAGATGCCGTTCACTGTAGCTAGGCGCTTCACTTCATCCTCCTGAATGACCTCACCTACTATCTGTCCATCCTTCTTTCCCGGATAATCCAGAATATCACTGTCCTTCAGTGCTGTAAAAGTTCCCCTTGCCTGAGCAACCTGATCACTATCATTGATATGTTTTGTGGGCACATAGCCACTGATCTTTTCCGTACCCTTTTTACCCTTTTTTTCATAAGTCACTTTACTCCAGCCATTATCACATACGGCCACTCTCTCTACACCGGTACCAAGATACACTCTTGCAAGCTTCTTTCCGTTTTTCCCTGGCATAGAACGTATATAAGTCGCCTTTGCAGAAACAGAAACCTTATCTGACTTGGCAACTGCAGTTACCTTCTCTCCACTTCCATTATCAATCTCAAAGGTCTGCGGTGTCTTATTATCCTGCTTATAAGCATTAATTGTCCCCTCATAATCCAGAATATCCGCAGAAACTGTTGTTGATAAAGTAAGCATACTACAAACTAATAATGCTAAAATTTTTTTCTTCATAAACTGAGCCTCAACTCCTTTATCGTCTCTCTCCGTCTGTCCTATCATAGCACACCCCCTCCCAATTTGCAATTTTCCACCCCATCCTTCACGGAATCTTCATAAACTATATTGCTTCTATTATTTCTATATGCTATAGTAAAATTATCAGAATTCTATTCTGCCTTACGAAAGATAAGATAAAATATAAATATTTTTTCGTAAAGGAGTGTGATTTTATGACTGCTGTTAAAGAACGTATTATAGGTGCTGTATCAATTATGAGTGATAAAGATGCTAATATCTTCTGGCATATTATTCAAAAACATTTTAAACTGCCTGATACATTCGCAGATATAGAAAAAGTTGAACCCGATGAAACAGATTTAATAATGTTAAAGGAAATCGAAAACAACCCTGACTGTCACGAATTCATTTCTCAGGAAGAATTAATGAAAGAACTTAATATGTAAGTATTGTTCCCTGAAAAGTGCCAATTTCAGCACTTTTCAGGGAGTCATAATTTTTCAATAAAACCATTATATAAAATTTCAAAATAAATAAAAAAACATTTGACAAACTCCACTGCATATAGTATCATATATTTTGTCGCTGAGGTAATCACTCAACTGACATCATAAATGCGATAGTGGCGTAGTTGGTAACGCGCGACCTTGCCAAGGTCGAGACCGCGGGTTCGAGCCCCGTCTATCGCTCTTAAAGCATCAGCTAAGGCTGATGCTTTTTTCATCCCCTTCTATTAACTTTCCATAACTATAGCAATTCCATATCTGCGAATAACATCTATAGCCAATATCCTTGATTAACATCCCTGAGTCAAGCGTATATTCGCAATCCGCTTCGCTACGCGGCTCTACACCAGCGCAGGACATTATATGTTTTTGCCCGCATTTGCAGGAGTCTTAGAAAAAGTTAGCGCCAGGAAATCTGCGTTATGTAAAAAAATTTCACTGTCTGAGCCGCATTTGCGGCGAGTTTGAAATTTTTTTACATGTTTTTAGCAGATTTCCTGGCGCTTAGTTTTTCTTAGGCTCCGAAACCGCGGACAAAAACATATAATGTCCTGCGCGTCCCCATACCAGCACCTTAGTGATGGAACAATCTGATACCAGTAAAACTCATCACCATTCCATATTTATTGCAAGTCTCGATCACAGCATCATCACGCACAGATCCACCCGGCTGCGCAATATACTTCACGCCACTCTTATGAGCACGCTCAATATTATCACTGAATGGGAAGAATGCATCAGATCCCAGTGTAACATCCGTCATCTGATCCAGCCATGCACGTTTCTCTTCTTTTGTAAATACTTCCGGTTTCTCTGTGAAAGTTTTCTCCCACATACCATCAGCAAGTACATCCATATATTCATCCCCGATATAAACATCAATGGCATTGTCACGTTCCGCACGTGAAATTGTATCTTTAAATGGCAGATTCAGCACTTTCGGGCACTGGCGAAGGAACCAGTTGTCTGCCTTCTGTCCTGCAAGTCTTGTACAATGTACACGTGACTGCTGTCCTGCACCAACACCGATAGCCTGTCCATCTTTTACGAAGCATACAGAGTTGGACTGTGTATATTTCAGGATGATCAGAGAAATCTTCATATCACGTTTTGCTTCCTCTGTAAGCTCTTTATTCTCTGTCACAATATTGGAAAGCATTGCATCATCGATCTCAAGCTCCTGACGGCCCTGCTCAAAAGTTACACCAAATACTTCTTTGTGTTCCAGCGGAGCCGGTACAAAGTTCTCATCAATCTGGATCACATTGTAGTTTCCTTTTTTCTTCTGCTTCAGGATCTCCAGTGCTTCCTCTGTGTATCCAGGTGCAATAACACCGTCAGATACCTCTCTCTTGATCAGAAGTGCTGTATCTTTATCACACACATCAGAAAGAGAAATAAAATCACCAAAAGAGGACATTCTGTCAGCACCGCGAGCTCTTGCATAAGCGCATGCTAATGGTGAAAAATTCTTCCAGTCCATATCATTTACCCAGTAGATCTTTGCCAGAGTCTCTGTAAGAGGAAGTCCTACAGCAGCACCGGCAGGAGATACATGTTTAAAAGATGTAGCTGCAGGAAGTCCTGTTGCTTTCTTCAGATTGGATACCAGCTGCCAGCCATTAAAAGCATCCAGGAAATTGATATATCCCGGTCTTCCGGAAAGGATCTTTACCGGAAGCTCAGATCCGTCTGCCATATAAATTTTTGCAGGTTTCTGATTCGGGTTACAGCCATATTTTAATTCGAATTCTTTCATTATATAAATCCTCCGTATGAACCAAATAAGTATTTTAAAATTAATTCCTGTAAATAATTTCTTACTGCGAAAGCATCGTCTTATGTTCACAATAATCTATGAGCACTATCTGTACTCAGTAAGTGACTATTATTTATTCTTATTAATGATCTTGCTTTCGTACTTACCTGTCTCAATATCAATATATCTTACAAACAGAGATACTTTGTTATCTTCGTTCAGGCTGTTCCAGAGAAGTTCTGCAAACTCATCCATATCATCCGGAATTGCTACCAATTTCGGTTCGCCTTCAAAGCTTGGAAGTGGATTTCCGTCACATTTATAAGTATGGATGAAATGTCCCTCTCCTGCAATGGCATTCTCGTATGCAAATGTGTATCTGTTACATGCATCCGGATTTCCGTTGTTGCTCTTGAGAATTGACATTGCATAGTTGAATTTTCCGTTCTCTACGTGCATAACACCGGAGATACGAGGTGTATAGTTCGGACCGTCCGGCTCGAATTCTCTGCTTCTTAAGGACTGCTCAAAAGTAAGCTGATGATCCATTCCCTCATAAATGGTATCTGTCTGATCTCCGTTAGTTACGATTGTTTTGTTTCCCAGTACACGTACAGGTGCATAGATGATCAGACTCGGATCTGTAAGTTTGGACGGATCAAATGCCTGGGTACGGATTCCCTCACCATCCTCTACAAATACTCTGTTTCTGCTGTTCTCGCTTCTGCCCATGATGAAATAAGCTGTCACTGCTTTCTTACCGTCTGCGGAACGTCCAATCACAATTCCTCTGCCAGGATAGGAATTCTCTTTCAGTTCTTTTTCCAGTGATAACATTTCCATAATTTTTCTCCTTTTCGTTAAAAATAAGGTTAAAAAAAGCCTGGGAAACCTATTTATTCATTGAATAATTTCCAGGCTGCCCAGGCGGTCGGCTCATATACTCGCTGCACTCCCTGTAGGTAATCCTACTTCCGCCAGTCATGCAGGCACTGTTGTGAAAAAAAATCACACGTTGTTATTATAGTACAATACTTCTTTGTGGATTTCAAGGCAAATTTTTTTGTACTGTGCTGAATTTTCGTTTTACTGAACATCCTGCAAACCATAATCAACATCAATCTGCGCCGCAATATCCGATTTCATCTGTATCCATGCATCCGGATTCTCCACATAATATTTCGGACAGTTTTTTCCGGTAACATCATAATGCCGGATCACATTCTCTGATGTAAGTCCAAACCGCACGCACAACCACGCAGAAAGCTTCACTGCCGAATCATAAGTTGCCTCATTGAATTTCCCCGTCTCATCCGGATGACAGCACTCGATGGACAAAGTATCTACATTACGTGAGTTCGTCGCATAGGACATCTCTGACGTAGGAATACACTGCACCACTTCCCCATCCAGCCCCACTACAAAATGACTGCTCACCTTTGTGTCATGAGTAGTCGCCAGATTCTCGAAGTAGTTCCTGTTTGCAATGGCTGTTGCCCCCGGATTTGCAGTATAATGAATGGCAATATACTGTACACTCTCAATGGGAATCTGCGGTCTGGAATATTCATTCGGCGTCAGCAGTTCCACATCTATGTACGGCGCCCCTTCTTTTTGCCATTGTTCCGGTCCGCCTGAAGAATCCGTATTGTCTGTTCCTGACTGTTCCCCATCAGAAACCATCGTGTCAGAATTATGTAAAAAGTCCCCAATACTCCATCCATTTTCACTGGCCCGATTTATTATGATCCACCCAATCAGAACTATGATCACGAGCAGCATGAGGCTCATAAGAATTCTCTGATTTCTCTGCCTTACTCTGCTGCTCTTTCGTCTTTTCGACCTGCTGTTTTTCTTTTTTACTGCAGTTTTCCCTGTTCTGGTATCTGTTTTTTTCTTTTTGTTTATATGCTTTTGCATTTTTACCTTCTCTTACGGGATTTTACTCCCTGCAAAAAATACCCCGGCCGGCATGCCTGGAAATCTTATTTCTTTCCATCAGCAGCCAGCCGGGGCATATATTACACCTGAAATTTATTATTTGTCATCTACGCTATAGTTCGGAGCTTCTTTTGTGATATGAATATCATGTGGATGAGATTCCTTAAGAGATGCAGCAGAAATCTTGATGAATCTGCCTGTTTCTTTAAGCTTCTCAATAGTTTCTGCTCCACAATATCCCATACCGGAACGAAGACCGCCCATGAGCTGGAATACAGTATCCTCAACATGTCCTTTGTAAGCAACACGTCCTTCTACGCCTTCCGGAACAAGTTTCTTCGCATTCTCCTGGAAGTAACGGTCTTTACTTCCGTTCTCCATAGCTGCGATAGATCCCATACCGCGGTATACTTTATATTTTCTGCCCTGATACAGTTCGAATGTTCCCGGGCTCTCGTCGCATCCTGCAAACATGCTTCCCATCATGCAGACATTCGCACCGGCTGCGATTGCCTTTGTGACATCTCCGGAATACTTGATACCACCGTCTGCAATGATCGGGATTCCATATTCTTTTGCAGCTTCGTAGCAGTCCATAACAGCAGTGATCTGCGGAACACCGATACCTGCAACAACTCGTGTGGTACAGATAGATCCAGGTCCGATACCAACCTTAACTGCATCTACACCGGCCTCGATCAGAGCCTTTGTCGCAGCACCTGTTGCTACGTTACCTGCGATTACCTGCAGTTCCGGATATGCTGCCTTGATCTCGCGTACAGCCTTCAGAATGTTCTCTGAATGTCCATGTGCAGAATCAATTACGATCACGTCTACAGATGCCTTTACAAGTGCATCAACACGTGCAAGTACATTAGCAGTGATTCCTACCGCAGCACCGCAGAGAAGACGTCCCTGCTCATCCTTTGCAGCCAGAGGATATTTGATCTGTTTCTCAATATCTTTAATAGTAATTAAGCCTTTTAAGTTAAAGTCATCATCTACAATGGGTAATTTCTCTTTACGTGATTTTGCCAGAATCTTCTTGGCATCTTCCAGTGTAATTCCCTCTTTGGCTGTAATCAGTCCCTCAGAAGTCATGCACTCTTTGATCTTCTTGCTGAAATCTGTCTCAAACTTCAGATCACGATTGGTAATGATTCCGACCAGTTTTCTGCCCTCTGTGATCGGCACACCGGAGATACGGAACTTTGCCATTAACTCATCTGCGTCCTTAAGTGTATGTTCAGGAGATAAATAGAAAGGATCTGTGATAACACCGTTCTCAGAACGTTTTACCTTGTCTACCTCTTCTGCCTGCGCTTCAATGGACATATTCTTATGAATAATACCAATACCACCCTGTCTCGCCATAGCGATCGCCATGCGATGCTCGGTTACTGTATCCATTCCTGCACTCATCATAGGAATGTTCAGTTTAACCTTCTTTGTTAAGTAAGTTGTGACATCTACCTGATTCGGAATTACCTTTGAATATGCCGGAACTAACAGCACGTCATCAAAAGTAATGCCTTCACCAATGATAGTACCCATTGCATTTCCTCCCTTGCGTATATGAAATTAAATTACTATTGTAATGTAAAAAGGAACCAGCAACTGGTCCTTTTATTTTCAACAAGTGTAACAAAAATCAGATTCTATGTCAATCCAAAAAAACTTTGCTCGGTGCTGAATTTTTCATAGCCTGTGCAAGTGCCTCATCCGGTTCCAGGATGATCTTGCATAAATTTCCGTCCAGTCTTGTGATAACACCAAAGCGTTTATGCTCCGGATTTCCTGATGAAAAGTCCAGTACTTTCATGTTCTGGTTTCCGTTGTAATAGTCCATTCTGTGGGAATCCAGCGGTGCTGCCAGATCTGCTTCTGATAATTTGAAGCTCTTTACTTTCTTTCTTTTTGTCTTTGACATGATCATGTCGATGTCAAAATCGCCATTGATAAACAGATATTCATATTCTACATCTGTTTTCGGGATTACAAAATAGCATGCAATTCCAAGCGCTACGGCAATGATCAGTGCCAGCGGTGTGATGATAAGTCCGGCAAATACTGCCAGCACTGTCAAAACGATCAGACCGTATTTGAGCAGGCTGTCTTTAGCCGTCTTATCTTTCTTTACCAGTAATTCTGAATACAAGTCGCCCATTGTTTCGTCTCCTTTTCATTTGTTCAGCTGTTGAAAGCAGCTTTTTTTTGCACAGCATATTTAACAATTATATTTTATTCATCATGCTGTTTTTCTGCATTATATCACAAAACGGAACCATCGTCTATGACGACGGTTCCGTTTCACATATTTCCGCCTGCGCTGTTTTTATCTATAGCAATCCTCGTAAATAATGCATTTAAGACAATTCAGCAGAGTGCGAAAGACAAGGAAGATATCTGCAGGCGTGCTGACGCACGGCAAAGATATCTGACGCAGGATTTCACACTCTGATGGGCTGGATTAAGATGCATTATTTCAGAGAATTGCTATAAGCATACTACGGTATAATTTTATCGTTTATTAAAAATTACATCATTCCCATTCCAGGATTAGCAGCCGGTGCAGGTGTGTCTTCTTTGATAATTGCAACAGCAGATTCTGTTGTAAGTAATGTAGACGCAACGCTTGTAGCATTCTGAAGAGCACTTCTTGTAACCTTTGCAGGATCAAGGATACCTTCGCTTACCATATCTACATATCTTTCGTTCAAAGCATCAAAGCCGATTCCCGGTTCGGATTCTCTTACTTTGTTGATGATTACGGAACCTTCAAGTCCTGCATTTGCAGAAATGCGGAACAGAGGAGCTTCCAGAGCTTTCAGGATGATATTTGCACCTGTCTTCTCGTCACCTTCCAGAGTTGTTGCAAGTTTTGCAACTTCTTTGGATGCGTGGATGTAAGCAGAGCCGCCACCTGCGATGATACCTTCTTCTACTGCTGCTCTTGTAGCTGCAAGAGCATCTTCCAGACGAAGCTTAGCTTCTTTCATTTCTGTCTCAGTGGAAGCACCAACACGGATAACAGCTACGCCGCCAGCCAGTTTTGCAAGTCTTTCCTGTAATTTTTCTTTATCAAATTCAGATTTTGTTTCTTCAATCTGTCCACGGATCTGAGCAACACGGTTTGCGATTGCATCTTTGTCACCCATACCGTCAACGATAACTGTGTTCTCTTTTGCAACTTTAACAGATTTTGCACGTCCTAACTGCTCCATAGTTGCGTCTTTCAGTTCCAGACCAACTTCTTCGGAGATTACCTGGCCGCCTGTAAGGATTGCGATATCCTGAAGCATTTCTTTTCTTCTGTCACCATATCCCGGAGCTTTGACAGCTACTACCTGGAAGGTTCCTCTTAATTTGTTTACGATCAGAGTTGTAAGAGCTTCACCCTCTACATCTTCAGCAATGATAAGAAGTTTCGCACCAACTTTTACGATCTGCTCCAGTAATGGAAGGATTTCCTGGATGTTGCTGATCTTCTTGTCTGTGATCAGGATATATGGATCTTCCAGATTTGCTTCCATTTTTTCCATATCTGTTGACATATATGCGGATACATATCCACGATCGAACTGCATACCTTCTACAAGGTCAAGTTCTGTGTGCATTGTCTTGGATTCTTCTACTGTGATAACGCCGTCTTTGGAAACTTTTTCCATAGCATCTGCTACTAACTGTCCAACAGTCTCATCGCTTGCGGAAATAGATGCAACGTTTGCGATCTGTTTCTTGCCGCTGATTGTCTGGCTCATGTTCTTGATTGCTTCTACAGCTACATCTGTAGCTTTCTTCATTCCTTTTCTGAGGATGATCGGGTTAGCGCCTGCTGCCAGGTTTCTCATTCCTTCGTGAACCATAGCCTGTGCAAGAACAGTAGCTGTTGTTGTACCATCACCTGCTACATCGTTTGTTTTGGAAGCAACTTCTTTGATCAGCTGTGCGCCCATGTTTTCAAATCCGTCTTCCAGTTCAATTTCTTTTGCGATTGTAACACCGTCGTTTGTGATAAGCGGAGCACCGTATGGTTTGTCAAGAACTACGTTTCTTCCTTTCGGTCCTAATGTTACTCTTACTGTATCAGCTAATTTATTTACACCAGCTTCAAGAGCTGCTCTGGCTTCTGCGCCGAATTTAATTTCTTTTGCCATGATAATATGACCTCCTGATTCAAATTTTGATCTCTATGAATTCTTTCTGATACTTATCCGGTATTTCATGTTACATCCTGTAAATATTATCCTGTAAATATTATCTTATAAGTATCTTCATTTATGTTTTCTATTTTGATATTGCTTATTTAACAATTGCAAGAATATCATTCTGTTTTACAATGATATATTCTGTGCCATCCATTTTTACTTCTGTTCCTGAATATTTGGAGTAGATAACTTTATCACCTACAGCTACTTCCATTTTTACTTCTTTGCCGTCAACAACTCCGCCAGGTCCTACAGCTACAACTTCTGCCTGCTGTGGTTTCTCCTGTGCCTGTCCCGGAAGAACGATTCCGGATTTTGTTGTTTCTTCTGCTTCAACCTGTTTTAATACAACTCTGTCACCTAAAGGTACTAATGTCATGATCTATATCCTCCTTTATTCTCCAACCTGGAATCTCTGTTACCGTCTCTGCTATTCTTAATATCCGGCAACTGTTTCGGCACTCTGTCTAATTCTGCCGATTTTTGCTAGCACTCATTTACTTCGAGTGCTAATCACTGTCCTTATATTATTGAAAATGAGTCGATTTCGCAAGTGCTTTTATCATTATAAAATAATCTATATTCTCTTTTTTACTTATATATACTCTTTTTTTCTTTTGTTTTCTTAATTTACAAATAATTTTGTCATATCTTCCTTGTCTTTCGCATTCAGTTGAATTGTCTTCAAATACATCAATTAAGAGGCTTGCTATAATTCCTGTAACATAATAAAAAGACCGTCCACCATACAGCAGACAGCCTTCTTGCATTCATTATTTATGGAAGCTTCTATATCAGGATTTCTTATTTCTCTGAGCTTTAATCTCTTCCAGTTCATCAAAGATGACTTCATTCAGCACTTTAATGTAGGTTCCTTTCATACCGGAAGATCTGGATTCAATCACACCGGCACTTTCAAACTTCCTCAAAGCGTTTACGATAACAGATCTGGTGATTCCCACGCGGTCTGCGATCTTACTTGCAACCAGGATTCCCTCATCTCCGTCAAGTTCATCAAAGATATGGATGATTGCCTCCAGTTCGGAGAAAGATAAAGTATTAAACGCAGATTTCACTACCTGCTGCTTTCTGTCCTCCTCAGCATTCTCTTCATGGACCGCTCTCATCATCTCCAGCCCTACAACGGTTGTTCCATATTCACTGACAATAATATCTTCAATGTCATATGGTTTCTCATAACGATACATAAATACAGTACCCAGTCGTTCCCCTGCAATATCTATCGGATTAATGATTCCCTGATAACTGCTTGATACATGTTCAAATCCCAGTGTCTGAAGATTTACATTCTCTTTTGTTGACAGGACACCCAGAAATCTCTCGTTTAACAGGGAATCTACATATCCGCCAACCTTGTCCTCGATCAGTTCAGTGATCTCCTCTACTCCTGGGCATAAACTGACACCCAGAACCTTTCCTTTTTTACTGAGAACCAGAATGTTGGAACTCAGTGTCTCCATCAGAACCTGACAGATGTCATTAAATACCACTTTGCTGGAACTGCTGTTATGCAGAAGTTTATTAATTTTTCTTGTTCTATCCAGCAGCTGAACACTCATATTGTCCTCCTTTCACCCTGTACATATCCGAAATCTTTCTGTCATTATTTCATAAATGAGCAGTCACTTTCTTTTGCTCGCAAGGAAGATTCAGACACACATGGTCATTAACATTACTGATACTTTGATTTTACACGTTTTAAAGTCAAATTACAAGACAAATTTTACTATTTTTTTATTTATTTTTGCTTTTCTGAAAATAGATTCCTTTTATAATATTATTCAATAAATATCATCATCAAAAATTCAAAGGATTGAAGACAAAAAGTCAGAAAGTCACTGACTGTAAGACAAAAAACGGAACTGTTGCATTAATGAAATTCATTTTCAACTGCTGCAACAGTCCCATTTATAACATTTACAATCCGTTATTATTCTTTCTCGTCCTTTGCCTCTACATATCCACATGTCTCCTGGCTGCAGACAAGCTTATTCCCCTTTTCCACCATATAGCTTCCACATTTCGGGCATTTCTTTGCTGATGGTTTCTGCCAGGACATGAAATCACAATCCGGATTATCCTCACATCCGTAGTACTTACGTCCTTTTTTGGTTTTCTTTAGCACAATCTCTTTTCCACATTTCGGACATGCCACCCCGATCTTCTCAAAATATGGTTTGGTATTTTTGCATTCCGGAAATCCCGGACATGCAAGGAATCGTCCATGAGGACCATATTTGATCACCATATGTCTGCCACAGTTTTCGCAGATCACATCTGTCACTTCATCCTGAATATCAACCTTTTCAAGTTCTTCCTCTGCAGCATCTACATCCTTCTTCAGATCCGGATAGAAGTTGCTTACTACTGTCTTCCACTTTACAGTTCCTGCTGCCACACAGTCCAGAAGCCCTTCCATAGTCGCAGTGAAGTTTACATCTACAATACTCGGGAAAGCCTGTTTCATAATATTATTGACAACTTCCCCCAACTCTGTAACATACAGGTTCTTCTGTTCTTTTGCAACATAACGGCGGCTGATGATCGTTGTGATCGTCGGCGCATAGGTACTTGGACGTCCGATCCCCAGTTCTTCCATAGTCTTGACCAGAGATGCCTCTGTATAATGTGCAGGCGGCTGCGTGAAATGCTGTTCTGGTTTCAGTTCCTTAAGACTAAGCTTCATTCCTCTTTCAAGACTCTGATTCAGAACATTTCCTTTTTTCTGGTCCTCTTCATCTGTGTATACAGACATAAATCCGTCAAATATGATCTTGGAGGCAGAGACTGTAAAAATATACTGGTCTGCACCAATCTTTACAGATGTTGTTTCGTATTTTGCAGGAGCCATTCTGCTGGCCGCAAAACGTCTCCAGATAAGCTGATACAGTCTGAACTGATCTCTTGAAAGAGATTCCTTCAGTACAGCCGGTGTACGGCTGATGTCTGTAGGACGGATCGCTTCGTGAGCATCCTGAATCTTCTGTCCCTTTTTCACAGCTTTCTCAGACTTTGAAACATAATCCTCTCCGTACTGAGCAGTGATATATTCTCTTGCAGCAGCATCTGCTTCCTCTGAGATTCGGGTAGAATCTGTACGCAGATAAGAGATCACACCTACCGTTCCATTTCCTTTGATATCAATTCCTTCATACAGCTGCTGTGCCAGACGCATTGTCTTCTGTGTGGAAAAGTTTAAGGTCTTGGCTGCTTCCTGCTGTAAGGTACTTGTAGTAAAGGGAAGCGGTGCATTCTTGATCCTCTCGCCTTTCTTTACTTCATTGATCTCATATTCTTTATCTTTCAGAGAGGCCAGAAGTTTATCCATTTCCTCTTTGCTGTGGATATCCATCTTTTTATCTGTTCCATAAAACTTCGCCTGCAGCGGTTTCTTCTCACCCTTCACCTGAAAATCTCCCTCCAGGCTCCAGTATTCTTCCGGAATAAACGCATTGATCTCATCTTCTCTGTCACAGATGATACGAAGCGCAACAGACTGTACGCGCCCCGCACTTAAGCCTCTCTTGACTTTTGCCCAGAGAAGCGGGCTGATGGTATAACCTACCATACGGTCAAGCATACGTCTTGCCTGCTGTGCATCTACCAGATCCATATCCAGGTCTCTGGCCTGTTTGATTGATGATTTTACTGCTGTCTTGGTAATCTCGTTAAAGGTAATCCTGTGCATCTTCTTCGGATCTTCTTTTAATGCCTGCATCAGATGCCAGGAAATTGCCTCTCCCTCGCGGTCAGGGTCAGTTGCAAGATAAATCTTATCTGCTTTCTTTGCAGCCTTGCGAAGCTTTGCAAGCAGTTCTCCCTTTCCTCTGATCGTTATATATTTGGGTTCAAAATCATGCTCAACATCAATTCCGAACTGACTCTTCGGGAAATCACGGACATGTCCGTTAGAAGCTTCCACATCGTAATTCGCACCGAGAAATTTCTTTATTGTTTTCACTTTTGCAGGTGATTCTACTATCACCAGATATTTCGCCATGCTACCTCTCCTAGTCGTAATCTGTTATTCTTCACAGTGTCCCTGAACGGGCACATTGCCTGACAACGATATTGTTACATATGAAAATCGCCCTGCGCCGCAGAAACGTGAAGCACAATAATCATAAATCGTCAACTGTCTTTTACATAATAATGTCTCCCGCTCTCTCTTATGAGCCCCCGCAGTGTCAGTTCCACAAGACAGTTGCTTACCTGTGCCGGGGAAAAGCCTGTTTTTCTCACAATGTAGTCGGGATTTTTTGGTCGTAAATCGAGACAACTATACACCATATTCAAATCTCTTGCAAGTCCCAAGTTGTTTTTTTCACCGTTTTGTGTTACTTTTTCCATCGAAATTCCAAGTTCTTCCAGCATAATTTCCGGACAGTATGCAATCCCTGCGCCGTCGTAGATCAGCTTATGGCAGCCTCTGCTGAGTTCATCTGTCACTGCCCCCGGAATCGCATAGACCATCTTTCCCTGTTCCAGTGCAAATCCCGCAGTGATCAGCGAACCGCTGTTTTCTTTTGCTTCCACTACCAGAACCGCGTCTGACAAAGCACTGATGATCCGGTTTCGCGCCGGGAAATGCCAGGAAACAGGTCCTGAACCCAGTGGACATTCACTGATGATCCCACCATTTTCCCATAAGATCCTCTCATAGAGTTTTCTGTTAGATTTCGGATAGCATACATCAACACCACTTCCAAGCACCGCAAATGTAGGCATCTTTCCTTCCAGTGCGCCTTTATGTCCTTCTGAATCAATGCCAAGTGCCATACCGCTGATAATCTGGACTCCAGCTACACTTAACGCTTTCGCATACCGAAATGCCTGCATCCTTCCATAAGGACTGCACATTCTGGCACCGATCACTGCCACCGTTCTTCTCTTAGGATCAGGAAGTCTGCCTTTTACATAAAGCTTTGCCGGCATGGAGGAATACTGCTTCATTATCTGAGGATATTCCGGATCTGATTTCTCAATACATCGTATCTGACCTGTACTGTATTCTTCTGTATGATTATTTTTCACATCAGTTCTTTCCATATAAAATACCTCACTGACCTTTATTTTATGACAGAATCTTTGTCAAATGCCCTGTACGAAAGTGCTTCTCCGATATGATGACCGGCAATCATTTCTTCCCCTTCCATATCCGCAATTGTTCTGGCTACCTTCAGGATCCTGTGATAGGATCTGGCACTGAATGCGATTTTTTCAAAGGCTCTTGCCAGAAGTCGGGATGCGCTGTCTGTAAGAGGGCAGAATTTATCGATCAGACTGCTCTTCAGCTGCCCGTTAAAATTTATTTTCTCATCTTTATACCGTTCTTCCTGGATCTTCTGTACTTTTTCCACTCTTTTTCTGATAGCAGCGGAATTTTCTCCCTTTCTTCCACAGTGAAGCTGTGAAAAAGAAACCGGCGGTACCTCAGTGCTGATATCAATTCTGTCCAGAAGAGGGCGACTGATCTTTCCCATATAATGTGTGATCTCACCTGCTGTACAGGTGCATCTGTTTAAATCCGGATAATAACCGCAGGGACAGGGGTTCATCGCTGCACATAACATAAAATCCGCCGGAAAGTTGTAAGTTCCGCTTGCTCTGGCTATCTGGATCACTTTATCCTCCATGGGCTGTCGCAGAAGTTCCAGACTTGCTCTGGAAAATTCCGGCATTTCATCCAGAAAGAGTACACCTTTATGCGCAAGAGTGATTTCGCCGGGTCTGGGATTACGCCCGCCTCCTGCAATTGCCTGCGGAGTACTTGTATGATGAGGGCTGCGAAATGGTCGCTCATCGATCAGAGGATGTTCTCTTGAAAGAAGTCCTGCAATACTGTAAATTCTGGTAAGCTCCAGCTTTTCTTCAAAGCCAAGCCCAGGCATGATCGTCGGCAGTCTTCTGGCAAGCATGGTTTTGCCCGTTCCCGGAGGTCCGATAAGGAGAAGATTGTGAAATCCGCTTACTGCAATTTCCGCCGCTCTTTTTGCCCCTTCCTGTCCTTCAATGTCTGAAAAATCCATTCCCATATCTGTATTTATAATAGAAGGAATTTCTTCCTGTATTTCCCTCTTCAGATAGGGTTCCGGATTCTTAAGACACTCGACCAGTTCCCGTAAATTTTTTACTCCTGCTACCGGCACATCCCTGATCAGTCTTCCTTCTTTCAGATTCTCATAGGGAACTACGCAAAAACGACTACCCAAACTTCTTGCACACAACACAATCGGCAGGATTCCGGATATCCCATGGATTTCTCCGTCCAGACCGATCTCCCCTGCCATCATAACTCTGCTGACAACCTGAGGGCTGATCATCTCAAAAGCAGCCAACACTGCTGCTGCCACCGGTACATCAAAACCGGCTCCCTCTTTCTTCATGTCTGCAGGAGCAAAATTGACGGTAATTCTCTTTGGTGGAAACTGATAACCATTATTCTTGAGGGCTGTGCGTACCCGTTCCTGCGCTTCCTTTACCTGCGCAGAAGGAAATCCTACCATGATAAAGGAAGGAAGTCCGTTACTTACATCAGCTTCTACCTGCACAGGGCATACTTCCACCCCAAAAATTGCAGCTGATAATACACTTGCAAACAAATATAAACTCCTTTCTTCCGGCATAAATCTCCCCCGATATTTATGCTCACCAAACAGCGGACGACTGAATAGTTACATCACTTAAATTGTATTGGAAATTATTTCAGAAATCAGATTAGAAAAAAGATTATTTTTATAATAGACCATTTTGCTCTGTTTTGCAACCGTTCATTTTGTTCTGTTTTATACTTTTTTTCAGTACATAATCTGCGAAGGCTTTTCACAGATCATGTTTGGGAGTACACTACAAAACAGAGAGGTGAACTATATGAAATTTCAGCGTATTCAGGATTTACGTACAGATGCTGACATGTCACAGAAACAGCTCAGCGAAATTCTTCACATCAGCCAGCGTTCCTACTCTCACTATGAGACAGGTTCACGCAATATCCCGGTTGAAATGCTTATCAGACTGGCAAATTATTACGATATAAGTGTTGATTATCTGATAGGACGCACTGATAAAAAAGAGATGAATAAATAAGTAAAATCACTTTTTTTAATATAAAAGGATTCCTGTAACTGTTTATGTTACTGAATCCTTTTATATTTTTTGTATCTTTTATTCTTTTATCATAACAGTATCCACAGAAGGATGGACTTTTGCACCCTCCGCTTTTGTTTTTGTCTTAATATTCACATAAAGACGACCATTATCAAAGGTAAGATAACCCTTTGCTACATTTCCCAGCGAGTCTGTAAACGAGAATCTGGTTGCATTTCCTGCGACGGATTTCTTTACTTTTGCCTTGCAGGAAGCTGTCTTTTTCTTATTTGTCTGCCAATAAGTGAATGTGATCGATTTCTGGCTGAGTTTTTTAATTTTGATCTTAACCCTGCCATTCTCACTGCGCCAGGTTCCCAGATAGTCCTCCGGGTTAAAAACATATGCCCTTTCCAGTACAGGTGTTGGTGTTACCGTAGGAATCGGCGTTGGGGTAGGTGTGGGTGTAGCTGCAGGTGTCGGTGTTACAGTGGGAACTCTTTCCAGTGCCGCGATTGCTTCTGCTTTTCTCTGTTCTCTGTCCACATTCTTTCTGTGTTGGAGCAGCAGAGTATCTGCCAGCATAAGCAGGATAAACAGGATAATTACAATTATCAGAAGTTTTATAAGTCTTTTTTTCTTTTTATTCCATTTCTGTTTCCCATTGTTTGTTATCGACAAATCTGCATCTCCTCTTCTGTTTCTTGTTCGTTACTTATTCTTTTCCATCCCAGCAATAGGTACAGAGTTTACATGGTGAAATTCCAATGGAAGCTTTCAGATCATCAAGTCTGTGGAATTTCAGTGATGTGAAATTCAGCTCCTTACGGATTTCTTCCAGCATTTCTTTATAATTTGCTGAATTTGGATCTGCATAGTCTGCCAGGACTTTATCACTGACATTCTCTCCCTCACGTTTGGCTATCACACGTCTTGTGATCAGGTCCATCTCTGATTTTGAACGCGAGAAATTCAGATATTTACATCCATAAAGTAAAGGCGGACATGCCGGACGGATATGTACTTCCTTTGCACCATTTCTGTAAAGAAATTCTGTCGTTTCTCTTAACTGTGTTCCACGCACAATAGAATCATCAATCATAAGAAGGCTCTTATCCTTGATCAGACGGTGCACAGGAATCAGTTTCATTCTTGCGATAAGATTTCTCTGGCTCTGCTGTGTAGGCATAAATGATCTTGGCCAGGTTGGTGTATATTTGATAAACGGACGGGCAAAAGGTACACCGGACTGGTTCGCATATCCGATAGCATGGGCAATACCGGAATCCGGAACACCGGCTACAATATCAGGATTTACTTCTCCCCTGTCTCTCCTGGCCAGCATATCACCGCAATGATAACGCATTTCTTCTACATTCACACCCTCGTAGGCAGAAGTAGGGTATCCGTAATATACCCAGAGAAATGAACAGATTCGCATCTCTTCCCCTGGTTTCTGCAAGGTTTCCACACCGTCCGGAGTCACAGCAACAATTTCTCCTGGTCCCAGTTCTTTCAAATCTTCATATCCAAGATTCAGGTATGCAAAGCTCTCAAAAGACACACAACAGGCATCTTCTTTCTTTCCCACGATCAACGGAGTCCTTCCCAGACGGTCACGTGCTGCCAGAATCCCCTTTGGTGTCAGGATCAGCATGGTCATGGAACCTTCTATCACTTCCTGCGCATAACGGATTCCCTCAATCATGTTGTCTTTCTGATTGATCAGTGCAGCTACCATTTCTGTGGGGTTTACACTTCCTCCACTCATTTCCAGAAAATGAGTGCATCCGTTTTTAAAACAACTGGCAATCAGTTCATCCATGTTATTGATTTTTCCAACTGTGGTAATTGCAAAGTTGCCAAGATGAGAGCGCACCAGAAGAGGCTGAGGTTCATTATCTGAAATACATCCGATTCCCAGATTTCCCTCCATCTCACCAATGTCACCATCAAATTTGGTCCTGAACGGCGCATTTTCAATGTTATGAATCACGCGGTCAAAACCACGTTTCTTATCATACACTGCCATTCCGCCTCTGCGTGTTCCCAGATGGGAATGATAATCAATTCCGAAGAAAAGGTCCAGAATGCAACTGGACTTTGATGCTACTCCAAAAATTCCACCCATTATCGTATTCTCCTTTTGTTCATCATCTTCAGGCAACTTTTATCATAATCCTCTTCGATAATCCATTTAAAAAGATTACTATAGCCCGTTTCATAACGTTTTCCTTCACTATAACAGTTCTTATCCTGCCAAATTGCTGTAAAAACAGTTATATCACACAACACTCCCATTATATAGAATGAAAATTTAGAAGTAAAGAGTTTTAATCTTATTTCTTTTCCTTGATGATACCTGTTCTGTATGCATCCAGCAGCTGGATCAATTCCTGTATTCTCTCTTTCAGCGCATGACCTGTATCTGTATCACCCACAAGCTGGCGTCTGGACATGTAGCTGACTGCCACGCGGTTCGATACAATATCAGTCTCTCTTGCCACAGCATCTGCTTTGGACGTAAACGGTTCATGAGCAGTAAGATTCAGTCCATAGGAATTATAGATCAGCGTATATCCGGCAATTCCCGTTACTTTCTGATATGGCTTGGAAAAACCACCGTCAATCACGATAACCTTTCCATCACATTTTACAGGACTTTCTCCTTCACTCTGGTGTACCGGAACATGGCCATTGATGATATGCCCTTTTTCCGGATCCAGACCAAATTCACGAAGCATATTATCTACCACTTCTTCATTCTCCCAGAGGCGGTAATAAGCATTCTTCTTCTCTTCATGTGTAGAAGGATCCTCTATGAAATATCTTTCAAAAGTACTCATCTTGCTCTTGCCAAACAATGGTGAATTCGGAGCTGCCCAGATATACCACATAATATCTCTGCCCTTCTTCTGTTCTTCTTTTCCTACAGAATAGAATGCTCTGCGCACATAGGTTTCCAGTACATCGTACAGTTCTTTTCCCTTGTAGCTTTTTCCATAAATCTGTACTTCCCGGAATGTTCCGTCTTCATTCAGAGGAATGCTTCCGTGAAACAGAAGATTTCCGTTATATACTGTATAAAGCCCACCTTTGTCAAGTAGGAGACGGATGTGGTTTTGCAGTTTTTCACAGTTTCTGAATGCAGAGGACAGTTTGTCCATAACTTCTTTTTCTCCGGCTGTAAGTTCGTATGGATGTTTCCAGTCAATAGTCGGAAAATTATTGTCGCGAAGCGGATATTCTTTTCCGTCAGGCAGTGTGATCGTCCCTTTTTCCGGATTGATCCGATGAAGAAGTGCTCTGTCTTCCATCTGGAATTCTTTATGTCTGCGCACCAGTTTACCTTCTAATTTAAACTGGATCACAGCAATAGCCTTGTGCATTTTTTTGCCCAGTTCTTCCTCAAGAACATTATAATTGAAAGCACCTTTCATAGCAAAAATCTCGCAGGGATCATCCTTATACGCCTCCATCACAAAGGTCGCCAGAGGAAGCATATTGATTCCGTATCCATCCTCAAGAATATCCAGATTTCCGTAACGGATACTGTTTCTTACCACTGTTGCAATACAGGCTTTCTGTCCTGCTGCCGCACCCATCCAGACAACATCATGGTTTCCCCACTGAATATCCAGGGAGTGATACTGCATCAGGCGATCCATAATGAAATGTGGAGCAGGACCTCTGTCATAAATATCCCCCAGAATATGTAAATGATCCACGACCAGACGCTGGATCAGTTCTGCAAGCGCAATGATAAAATTCTCCGCACTGCCGATCTCAATGATCGTATTTACAATGGAATCATAATATGCCTCTTTATCGAGAACTTCCGCTTTCTCTGTGATCAGTTCTTCGATCACATAGGCATAATCTGTGGGAAGAGCTTTTCGTACTTTGGACCTGGTATATTTGGAGGCTGTTGTCTTACAGATTTCAATAAGACGGTAGAGCGTGATCTTATACCAGTTTTCCATATCTTCTTCCGTATCTTTGACAAGATCCATCTTCTCTTTCGGATAATAGATCAGAGTTGCCAGAGAACGCTTATCATTGTTACTTAATGTATGTCCAAACACATCATCAATCTTCTTCCTCACTGCACCGGAACCATTTCTGAGCACATGTGAAAACGCCTGATACTCCCCATGAAGGTCTGACATAAAGTGTTCCGTTCCCTTCGGCAGATTCAGGATTGACTGAAGATTGATAATCTCCGTAGATGCCTTTCCGATTGTAGGATAAATTTCTGCAAGTCTCTGTAAATATCTAAGTTCGTCTTTCTTCATATCCATCTCCTGTTATCATATATTATGATGTCAGGGCATTTTATGTTGCTGTCTGCACCATGCCCTGCAACACACTTTGCGGTCACAGAATTTATGCTCATCCTGTAAAGTCAAATAATGACATCTGGTTCGACTGCGGGATATCTCCGAATAATTTCAGATCATCCATCAGATCAATAACCGTTTTGCTGACCTTTGTTCTGTCGCGGAAGTCGTCTTTTGACAAGAATTTTCCCTGTTTTGCAGCATCAACCACTGCATCTGCCGCCTTATCTCCCAGTCCGTCAATAGTTGCAAGTGACGGCATCAGTTTCCCATCCACGATCTGAAATCTCTGTGCCTTGGCAGTATAAAGATCAATCGGTACAAATTCAAATCCACGTGCGTACATTTCCTGTACAATACGCATATCCTTCAGGGTATCCAGTTCTTTTTTAGATGCTGAATCACCTTTTTTGCGAATTTCTGCCATATAATACTCCAGGCGTTCCTTTCCCATACACATCATCTCATAGGAGAACGCTGTGGCGCGGATACTGAAATATGCCGCATAGTATGCCAGTGGCTGAAACACCTTATACCACGCAATTCTGTACGCCATCATAACGTATGCTGCTGCATGAGCCTTCGGGAACATATACTTGATCAGCTTACAGGACCAGATATACCAGTCCGGAACTCCATGCTCTTTCATGGTCTCGATCCACTCATCACGAAGACCTTTTCCCTTACGGACGCTCTCCATGATCGTAAACGCAAGGCCACTTTCCACTCCTTTTCCGATAAGGTAGATCATAATATCGTCTCGGGTACAGATAGCTGTGGAAATGGTTGCCTTACCCTCCTGGATCAACACCTGGGCATTACCCAGCCATACATCCGTACCATGAGAAAGCCCTGCAATACGGATCAGGTCAGAGAAGTATTTCGGCTTGGTGTCAATAAGCATCTGCATGGCGAAATCTGTACCAAATTCCGGGATTCCCAGACATCCGAGCTTACATCCGCCAATATCTTCCGGTTCAATTTTCAAAGCCTTTGTACTTGCAAACAATGACATGACATCCCTCTGATCCAGGGGGACATCCCTAGCACTGATTCCCGTTAAATCCTCCAGCATTCGGATCATAGTGGGATCATCGTGTCCAAGTATATCAAGCTTCAGCAGGTTTCCGTCAATAGAATGGTAATCAAAATGTGTGGTGATAATGTCACTGTTCACATCATTCGCAGGGTGCTGGACAGGAGTAAATTTCTCAATCTCCTCACCTACAGGAAGTACGATAATGCCTCCCGGATGCTGTCCTGTTGTACGCCGCACGCCTGTACATCCCTGTACGATGCGGTTGATCTCACAGTAACGTTTATGCACACCACGCTCTTCAAAATAATTCTTCACATAACCAAATGCAGTTTTCTCCGCAAGCGTACCGATAGTCCCTGCCTTGAATGTCTGTCCCTTACCAAAAATAACCTCTGTATATCTGTGTGCATTAGCCTGATACTCTCCTGAAAAGTTAAGGTCAATATCCGGTTCCTTATCTCCCTTGAATCCAAGGAATGTCTCAAAAGGAATGTCAAACCCTTCCTTTTTCATCCTGGTTCCACATTTCGGACAGATCTTATCCGGCATATCACATCCCGCCATACCTGCATACTGCTTTACTTCCGGTGAATCAAAATCACTGTATTTGCAGTCCGGATTAGGACAGAGATAATGAGGCGGCAGAGGATTTACCTCTGTGATACCGGACATGGTAGCTGCCAGAGAAGATCCTACAGAACCTCGCGAACCTACCAGATAACCATCTTCATTTGACTTCCATACAAGCTTCTGTGCAATGATATACATTACGGCATACCCATTGGAAATGATTGAATTCAGTTCCCTGTCAAGCCTGCTTTCCACAATCTCCGGCAATGGATCTCCATACATTTCATGCGCTTTTGTAAAACAGATATTCTTCAGATCCTGGTCGGAATTCTCAATGACCGGCGGGAATTTGTCCGGATGAATAGGTGATATCTTCTCAATCATATCTGCGATCTTATTTGTATTTGTAATGACAACTTCTTCTGCTTTCTCGCTTCCCAGATAGGCAAATTCTTCCAGCATTTCCTCTGTGGTACGTAAATACAACGGTGCCTGCTCATCTGCATCTGAGAATCCGTTTCCGGCCATAATGATCCTTCTGTAAATCTCATCCTGTGGATCCATGAAATGCACATCACAGGTTGCAACTACCGGTTTCTTAAACTGCTCTCCAAGCTTAACGATCTTCCTGTTTATCTCCTTCAGGTCTTCTTCGGAACTGATCATATCATGCTTATCATCTGCTATCATAAATCTGTTATTTCCAACAGGCTGGATCTCCAGATAATCATAGAAATTTACCAGTCTGGCTATCTCCGGATCCGGTGCATTTCTCAGAATTGCCTGATACAGTTCCCCTGCTTCACAGGCACTTCCCACCAGAAGTCCGTCTCTGTACTGCTCCAGCACACTTTTGGGAACACGTGGACGTCTGTGATAATACTTCAGGTGCGACTGACTCACTAATTTATACAGATTAATGCGCCCTGTCTCATTTCTGGCAAAAATGATCACATGGTAGGTCGGCAGTTTCCTGATACTATTTACAGAAACAGCTCCCTGCTCATTCAGCATATCCACATCCCGGATATCACGCTCTTCCAGCATCTTTACAAACTTCACAAAAATCTCTGCAGTACATGCGGCATCATCTACTGCCCGGTGATGATTTTCCAGTGAAACCCCAACTGCTTTTGCTACCGTATCCAGCTTAAATCTGTTCAATGCAGGAAGCAGGAAACGGGCCATACCGACCGTATCTACATAAGTAAAATCATGTGCGATTCCCAGTCTGTCACAGTTTTTCATAATAAATCCCATATCAAAGTCCGCATTGTGTGCAACCATAACCGCATCCTTGCTGAATTCAAGGAATTTCGGAAGCACTTCTTCGATAGTCGGGGCATCCATGACCATACTGTCATTGATACTGGTCAGCTGTTCAATGCGAAAAGGAATCGGTACCTTTGGATTTACAAATGTGGAAAAACGATCCGTAATCTCACCATTTTCTACCAGTACGGCGCCAATCTCTATGATCTGACAGGTCAGCGAAGAAAAACCTGTTGTCTCAATATCAAAGACCACAAATCTATCGTTCAGCTTCTGACCTTTTCCATTGGTCACCATACCTTTTAAATCATCTACCAGATAGCCTTCCATTCCATAAAGAACCTTAAAATCAGAATCCTTCGGCACACATCCGCCCCAGGCATCGAAACAGTGATTTGCCTCCGGAAATGCCTGTACAACCCCATGGTCTGTAATGGCAATGGCAGGATGTCCCCACTCATAAGCACGTTTCACCAGAGATTTGGCATCCGTAACCCCATCCATATCGCTCATCTTTGTATGACAGTGAAGCTCTACTCTTTTCTGTGGGCTGGTATCTACTCTGGCAGTTGTAAAATTGGCAATTTTCTTAATCCCGGCTATGGATGCAATAGTCAGTTCACTGTCAAAACGGTCTACTGTTGTCACACCGCGAAACTTCAGAAAAGCCCCCTTCTTTACATGTTCTGTCACTTCCGGCACCTGTTCATTGCGCAAAAACATCTTCACAACAATACTGTCCGTAAAGTCTGTGATCGGGAAGATAAGAATTGTTTTTTCATTACGGATTTCTCTGGCTTCAACCTCCATAACCTGTCCGCGAACGATCACCTCACCCATTTCACCGGTAATCGTCTCAAGTGCAACAGGCTCTCCTTCGAAATCTCTTCCATAGATAACATCCGGATTGCTGTCCCTTCTGAATCCACCCCGGAAATCTCCCTTCCTGTTGTCTTTGCGGTCTGCAAATGCAGCTTTTTTGTCCTTCTTTTCCTGCTGTCCCTTATCAGTCTTTTTCTCTGCTTTCTTCTCTGCTGTTCCTGCTTCTTCAGACTGAGCCGGCTCTTCATTCTTACTGTTTAATTTCGCATGACGGATTACATTTTCCACTTCCTGAGCGATCTGCACTGCTGCATTCTTACGGTACTTACTTTCCTGCGTCTCCCGGAACTCAAGTTCCACCTTCAAGTCCATTCCGCATCTTTCGCAGAAAACCTTCTGCAGATATTCGATCAGGATCCCGCTCTTTTCTCTGGCTATTACAGAATCAGGAAGGATCATATGAAGATCATTTTCTCCGGGAAAAGAAATCTGCGCCTGTCTGAACATATTGTATTCCAGCATATTGTAGCTGCGCAGTTCCAGTTCCATGCTGGATCTGTAAGTTTCCAGAAAGTTCTGAGGATTGTACTGACCGGAAAGACGGAATTTCTCAATAACTGTAACTGTTACATTCAGTCCTGCAAAAATCTGTCTCTCTATCTGTTCTTCCAGTTCAAAGATATGCTTCTTATGAATCCAGCGTTCACTTTTTATATACACCCATATATGAGTTCTGGAAGGATTGCAGGACACTCTGGTCACAAAAACCATGTCCAGCAGTTCTTCCAGTTCTTTCTTCACTTTTAAGCTGGGAAATACGTCAAAAAAGTCTTTTTCCAAAATAAAATCTCCTCGTTGATCTGACAGGAAGTCTTCGTTCCAAATGTTACTTCCAGTTCAGAAGTTCTTCCCGCAACGTATCCAAAAGCTGATCTTCCGGAACTTTCTTTATGATCTCACCATGTTTGATCAGAAGTCCCACACCAACTCCGCCTGCAATTCCGATATCTGCCTCTTTTGCTTCTCCGGGTCCGTTTACCACACAGCCCATAACTGCTACTTTAATATCAAGTGGGATATCCTGCACCATGGTTTCTACCTTATTTGCAAGACCGATCAGATCAATCTGTGTGCGTCCACAGGTTGGACATGACACAACTTCTATGCCACCTTTGCGAAGCCCCAGAGTTTTCAGGATACGTTTTGCGGATTTAATCTCTTCTAAAGGTGCTCCTGTAAGAGAGACACGAATGGTATCACCGATTCCCTGATTCAGGATGATCCCCAGTCCGATAGCAGATTTAATGTTTCCGGAATAAAGAGTTCCGGCTTCTGTGATTCCTACATGAAGTGGATAATTCGTCTTCTCCGCGATCAGTTCATGAGCCTTTGCACACATAAGGACATCCGAAGATTTGATGCTGATCACCAGATTGTCATATCCCAGGTCTTCGATGATATGAACTTTATCCAGCGCACTCTCCACCAGTCCCTCTGCAGTGACCCCATGATATTTCTCCACAAGTTCTTTCTCAAGAGAACCACTGTTTACACCAACACGAATGGGTATTCCTCGCTCCTTTGCCACATCAACCACTGCTTTGATTCGCTCTGTACTGCCGATATTTCCGGGATTGATCCGAATCTTATCTGCACCGTTTTCCATGGCTGCAATGGCAAGACGATAATCAAAATGGATATCTGCCACAAGTGGTATATGGATCTGTTTTTTGATTTCCTTCAGTGCTTTTGCAGCTTCCATAGTCGGTACTGCACAACGGATAATATCACAGCCAGCCTGCTCCAGTGCCAGGATCTGAGCTACTGTCTGTTCTACATCTTCAGTTTTTGTATTTGTCATGGACTGGATTAAAATCGGGTTGCCGCCGCCAATCTTTCTGTCTCCGATCTGAATCACTTTTGTATGATCTCTGTACATAATTTTCCTCTTCTCTCATTTATAGCAATTCCATAAATTACTGCTGAACAGTTATCTGATTTCCAGAAGTTTTCTCTTCAGTTCTTCTTCCATGCGGTGCATTTCCATCTCTGCTGCCTGTCTCTTCTGACGGCCTTCCATCTGGATCCGCATCACATCATCCAGAGTCTGGATCAAATCTGCATTTGTCTTCTGGAGTGTTTCAAGGTCAACTATTCCACGCTCTGATTCTTTCGCTGTCTCAACCGTTGCCATATGAAGTGTCTCTGCATTCTTTCTGAGAAGTTCATTGGTGATATCTGTTACCTGTCTCTGTGCCTGTGCTGCTTCTGCAGAATGAGCAATTCCCAGAGCAAGCACCATCTGACTCTTCCATAATGGAATTGTGTTTACGATCGTTGTCTGTATTTTCTCAACCATTACCGTATCATTATTCTGGATCAGCCGGATCTGAGGCGCGGTCTGCATGGCAATCGTACGGGTAAGTTCCAGATCATGCAGTTTCTTTTCAAATCTGCTACATTTCTCATCCAGGTCTCTGGCTGCCTGCGCGTCTTCGGGAAGCCCGCTCAGAGCTGCCTTATTTTTCATTTCTGCAAGCTTTCCGTTTCTGGTTTCTTCCAGTTTCTTTTTTCCGGCAAGGATATACATGGTAAGTTCTTTAAAATAATTCAGGTTCTGTTCATACATCTTGTCCAGCATGGCAGAATCTTTCATAAGGCGCACCTGATGTTGCTGAAGAGAATCTGTAATCTTCTCCACATTGACTTGTGCTTTGTCATATTTGTTTTTCAGATTTTCAATCTTAGAAGTCTGCTTTCTGAAAAATCCAAAGAATTTTCCTTCCTCCTGTACATCGAAATCTTTCAGTTCTCCCACAACATTACTGATCAGTTCTCCAATCTCACCGAGATCCTGTGTCTTTACATTCTCAAGAGCTGTATCAGAAAAGTCCGCCATTTTTTTCTGGGTTCCTGCACCATACTGAAGAATCTGATTAGTATTCTCAATATCAATCTTTGCAGCAAAATCATTTACCATTTTCTGTTCTTCCGGTGTCAGTACAGGCACTTCTTCCTTCTGTAGCTGCTTTTGGGGGATCACTTCTTCTTTCTTTTCAAGCTCTCCAAGATCCGGCTCCAGTGTTAATGATGGCGTTTCCATTTCAAAATCTTTAAATTCGTTTCCCATGTCCTCTGCCGCTCCTTTTTATCCTTTTTTTATTTTCAGTTCTTTTTCATTTTTGCAAAATCATCATCTGTCAGACCTTCCTGTGCAAGCAGCGTATGAAGCACTGAAATATCACTTGAAACATCCCACGCAGTATCCTGAAAAACAGAATCCAGAAGTTTTTCAAATGCCTGATTCAGTGTATCCAGTGTATCCTCTATCTCCTTTTTGGATGCCTGGATATTCTCTCCCTGCACAGGCTGCTGATCCATTTCTTCATATGCATCCAGCAGCTTTACTGTCATGGGTAGATAATAATTCATCAGTTTCTTCAAATCCGGAATAATCTCCGGATGCTTCTGCGCTCGTTCAAAAATCTTCTCCACAATCAGTTCCATTCTGGATATTTTTGCAGAAATCTCCACTCCAGGAATCGCATCGTTGCTCCTGTGGATCTTATCCAGAAATTCATTTCCTTTATCCAGCACTTCCTGCACTTCAGGCGGTGTGTTCTTTCTGTTTCTCTTCTGTTCAGCCTGACATTTCTCTTCTTCCTGTTTCTTCTGCTCAAGTGCCTTCTGCGTCTGCGTATATTGCAGATAAGTCTCATTACTGGTGATCAGACAGGTTTCCTGCTCATCAATATGTCCCTGACGGAACCATCTGTCATCAATCATCTTTTTAATATCTTTTTTAACGAATTTCACCGGCTTATTTACTGCTGCAGATAATTGTTCAAAATTACAGTATGTGTGATTTCCCAGTGTGTCAATATACTTTTGAAAACGTTCCAGTTTACCCAGTTTTTTAATGCCGCCTGCGAGAAGTCCCACTCCTGTCAAAGCTCCGACTGCCATAAAACAGGTTCCACCGGTCACAAGGGAACTCATATGTCCCACTGCGCCAAAGATGCTAAGGACCAGAGTTCCCAGTCCCATTCCACTGGCAAGGATTCCACCTGAAACAGCAATCATCATACCTTTCATTCTTCCCCCGGTGTTCCTTTCATAAAGAGTCAGCATCTTCTCTTTTGCTTTCTCCTTCTCAATCCTCTGACGTTCCTGCTCCTGTTCACGCCTGCGCTTTTCTTCAAATTCTTTTGTTTTATTGCGGTATACCCCGGAATCACCGGACTGACTGTTTCCGGTTCCAAATACATTATTCAGACCATTTTTGATTGCCTCGCTTCCGGAATCTACAGCAGAATTTACTGCGCTGTTAACAGTCTGTCCCACCGTCTGCTTAATATCCTCGGTCATCTGGCGGTAATCTTTAGTAGAAACTGCTGTGTCTATGATCTTTTTTATTTTGTCTCCAAGTTCTCCTAATTCATCAAAATTCTCGCTCATATTTTCCTCCATTTTCTATTCCATATTATAGCGAAATCCTCTATAAAAAACAAGACTGGCGGATTTTTTGTTACTGTATGTGAACAGTAACACGATTTTTCAATTTTTCATTAAAATTGGAAATTTCCCATTGAACTTAGCAGACAAAAGTTTTACAATGGTAAAGAGATAAACAGTAATCACACTTGTAAATACTGTAAATATGTGTGAACGGAGGAAAGATTCATTATGGAAAAAAAGAATATCGACTGGAGCAGCTTAGGCTTCGGTTACGTACAGACCGATTATCGTTATGTATCTAAATTCAAAGACGGCGCATGGGATGCTGGAGAACTGACAACAGATCCTAATGTAACACTGAACGAATGTGCAGGTGTTTTCCAGTATGCACAGACAGTTTTCGAAGGAATGAAGGCTTACACTACAGAAGACGGACATATCGTTACTTTCCGTCCTGACTTAAATGCAGAACGTATGGCAAACTCAGCAAAGAGACTTGAGATGCCTGTATTCCCGGAAGACCGTTTTGTTGATGCAATTGTTCAGACTGTAAAAGCTAACGCAGCATATGTTCCGCCATACGGTTCAGGCGCAACTTTATATGTTCGTCCATATATGATGGGTACTAACCCGGTTATCGGTGTAAAACCTGCTGATGAGTATATGTTCCGTGTATTCACTACACCTGTAGGACCATACTTCAAAGGCGGTGCTAAACCAATTACAATCCGCGTCAGTGATTTCGATCGCGCTGCACCTCATGGAACAGGCCATATCAAAGCAGGTCTTAACTATGCAATGAGCTTACATGCAATCGTAGATGCTCACAAGAACGGATTCGATGAGAACATGTATCTTGATGCAGCTACACGTACCAAGGTAGAAGAAACAGGCGGTGCTAACTTCATTTTCGTTACAAAAGACGGCAAAGTTGTCACACCGAAGTCCAACAGTATCCTTCCTTCTATCACACGTCGTTCCTTAATCTATGTTGCCAAGGAATACCTGGGATTAGAAGCTGAGGAAAGAGAAATATACTTCGATGAAGTGAAAGATTTCGCTGAATGTGGTCTCTGCGGTACTGCTGCAGTTATCTCTCCTGTCGGAAAGATTGTTGACCATGGTAAAGAAATCTGTTTCCCAAGCGGAATGGAGAAAATGGGTCCGGTTATCCAGAAACTCTATGACACATTAACAGGTATCCAGATGGGACGTATCCAGGCTCCGGAAGGATGGCTGAAAGTTATTGAATAAATAACATCTGACTGCCAGACAGTTAACGTCTTTCAACATCAGAAGAATTGTTGCTGTTCATACACTGCTATCCCGCTGAGAACGTAATGAATAGTAACGTAGATTTTCACTATACAAAAACATCCCTCAGAATCAGTTTAAACACATTCTGAGGGATATTTTTTCTTTTACATCACTGGTTTTTCCGGCTTTTCCGGCTCTGCTTTGTTTCTTCTATTTCTTTCTCTCATACTTCACAAACTGATACTCCAGATCAAAGTATGTCTGCTCATCGCTCTCTCCCGTAATTTCCCATTCATCATCTTCGTCCAGATTTGGAAAATGACTGTCTGCTTCATATGCAAAGTCAATCTTTGTCACATGAGCTACATCACAGTACGGAAGCATCTGCGCATAAATGCTGTCACCACCTATACAGTAAACATCTTCTGCCGGATATTTCTTTATCTCTTCCAGCGCTTCTTCAATACTGTGTACTATGATCGCACCCTTTACCTCATATTCTTTATTGGATGTGATCACAATATTGATCCTGTTTTTAAGCGGAAGTCCGTTTGGAAAACTTTCCAGAGTTTTTCTTCCCATCACTACTACTTTTCCACTTGTTTCCTCACGAAACATCTTCATATCTGCCGGAATACTTACCAGAAGCTGGTTGTTCTTGCCGATTCCCCAGTTTTTATCTGCTGCTACGATAACATTCATTTGAATTTTCCTCTCTTGATTTTATATTGTCAATTTAAGTCAGGCGAACAAAATCATCCGCATTCGCTACTTGCTCATAACCAGATAATTGCTCCACAGTTTGGTTAAACGGCAATCGGAATATTCTTAATCTGCGGCCATGTCTCATAATTCTCCACGATCAGGTCATCTGTTGTAAACTGATAGAAATCCTTCACTTCCGGATTCAGTTTCACAACAGGTGCAGGATATGGTTTTCTCTGGATCAGTTCCTTTATCAGCGGGATATGACGGTCATAGATATGGCAGTCTGCCACTACATGAAGCAGTTCCCCTGCTTCCATATCACATACCTGAGCCATCATCATAAGCAGAAGTGCATACTGACATACATTCCAGTTATTCGCTGCAAGGATATCCTGTGAACGCTGATTGAGGATTGCATTCAGAGTCAGCTTATCGTTCCCCGGTGTCTGTGTCACATTAAATGTCATGGAATATGCACAGGGATACAGATTCATCTCATGGAGATCCTGATGCACATAAATATTGGTCATAATTCTTCGGCTGAACGGATTATTTTTCAGATCATAGATCACTCTGTCTACCTGATCCATCATTCCTTCTTTGTACTCATGTTTCACGCCAAGCTGATACCCATATGCCTTACCGATAGAACCACTCTCATCTGCCCAGCTGTCCCAGATATGGCTGTGAAGATCATGGATATTGTTGGATTTCTTCTGCCAGATCCAGAGGATCTCATCCATGGCACTCTTTAACGCTGTACGTCTGAGTGTCATAGCCGGAAATTCCTTTCTCAGATCATATCTGTTTACCACTCCGAATTTCTTGATCGTATATGCCGGAGTTCCATCCTCCCATACAGGACGAACCTTTTCTCCTTCCGTACTTGTCCCGTTTTCCAGGATATCCTGACACATTTTTATAAATACATCATCTGCGTAACTCATTTTTCTTTACACTCCTGTTTTTCTGTTTTTTATATTGTTTCAGGTCTTACTTTAATCCGTTACTGAAAACTTATAAAAAGTTATAAACTTCTATGTTCCATTCCTACTTCAACGAGTATGCTTTTGATGATATAAATATCAATCTACTCACAGGTTCTTGTACTCTCCATAGGCGTAAATTCCGGACTAACGTATCCGTACATATTTGTATTAACATTTCAGTGTCAGCTTGCAAATTTTTCTCCATAAGTCTTGAGATTTATAGATGCCTGGAAATCTCTATCAATCATATTCCCACACGCACATCTATAAACTCTATCAGATAACTTCAGATCTTTTTTGATGTTTCCACAACAGCTGCAAAGCTTTGATGATGGATAAAACCGATCAGCCACAATAAGCT
>NZ_JAJDML010000139.1:0-1299 GCF_020594215.1 Blautia sp. DFI.1.216 | reverse complement strand
CCAGACGCTTTAGGCGTCAGACTAAATATCGGCGGATACGCCTGTAACTTAGGTCAGCGCAGTTATGCGCATTTTTCCATGCCAGATATGGCAGGTTCCCACATTGCAGGTAGTCCACTGTATATCTGCCTGCATTTATGCTGCCTTTAAGATTTCCATTTGTAAATGAAGTTCTTTCAGATCTGCATAAACACACGAGGTTCTACGCTTTACCGGAGGGACTTTTGCCTCCAGCAAAGACCTTTCCGTTACCGGAAGGGATTTTAAAAGTTCTCTGATAAAATATCTTGCTCCGATATTATACGATGCCGACAGGTCACAGTTATATCTTTTTCCTGTCTGGAATACACAAAGACTGTGATTTTTCAGGTCACGGGACACACTTCCGGAGCCATCGTATGCAAGCCTGCTCGTATTCCATGCGCAGACTCTGGATACCCGCATTCCTTTTCTGTGTGCCTGATGCTCACAGCGTTTCTGGATATCCCGTTTTCTCCACAGATGCAGTTTCTGTTTTTTCTTTCCGGATATCTTTCCCTGCATTTCCAGATACTCGAATACGATCACATCTGCATGGTTCTCTTCTGCATTTTTTACGATCGCACCTGCAATTTTTCTTCCCAGCTCTATGTTCAGGCGTTTCGTATATGCCCATCTTCCCCGTGACTGCGCAGAGCCGTGTTCCCTCTGGAATCTTCGGATCCGGCCCAGTGTGCGGTACATCCGGTCTTTTTCACTGGGATGATTGATAAATTTTCTCCCCAGGACAGTTCCGTCTGCCCGCATAATGGTACAGACCGCATCGGTATTGATTCCCAAGTCCACACTACAGATGATCTGTTCTTTTACCGGTGTCTTCGTAAGTGTCACTTCTTCCGTATAAGAAAAACGCAGGAAATATTTATGGTGCCTTTTCTCCAGTGTCGGGGCTGATGCCTTTTTCCCCGACCAGTTCTTGCGCAGATATTCCATATCTGTGTGATTTAAATGCACACAAAACCATTTCCAATCATGGCCATCATACAGTTTCAGGTATGCTTCGTCTTTTCCTTCTTTTTCCTCTCTGTACATGACATCACGATAAAAAACAGGCATGGCATGATTCTCATACGCCAGTCTGGGTTTCCCTACTTTTTCTCCTGACTTTTCCCACAAATCCATCCGTGTTTCGTAAGAAGATACACTTCCCAATGCATGCTGGATTGCGGCTCGCCTCAGGTAGGACGGCATCTTCGGAAAGCGAAGATCAAAATCAAAGCGTGCAGGATTCTTTTTTGTAGTATGCACCAGATGCTCTGC
>NZ_JAJDML010000138.1:0-1346 GCF_020594215.1 Blautia sp. DFI.1.216 | reverse complement strand
CTGGAAGTAAGGGGATTACCCATAAATATATTGTAGTAGTGATGAGTTAGACGCGAAATTTTTATAAAAAATATCCAGAACAAATGTTTACTTAAAGAAATGCATATGGTATAATACAGACATGGAAAAAGATATATTTAATATAAATAAAAATCAGCTTTCATATGGTCGAGGATATGTATATTCTCTGCAGTATCATCTGGTCTGGTGTACGAAATACAGGAAGAAAGTATTAAAAGACGGGATCGACCTGGAATGCAAAAAGATGCTGCAGGATCTGGCAGAAGAGTATCGGTTTCAGATCCTGGCAATGGAAGTCATGCCGGACCATATCCACATGTTTGTGGATTGCCGGCCGCAGTTTTATATTTCAGATATGATCAAGATCATGAAAGGGAATCTTGCACGTCAGATGTTCCTTTTACATCCGGAGCTGAAAAAAGAACTGTGGGGAGGACATTTGTGGAACCCGTCTTATTGTGCCGTTACAGTCAGTGACCGGAGCCGTGAGCAGGTATCTGCCTATATCGAAGGCCAGAAGGAAAAAGAAAAGAGAAAGCCCTGAGTACAGGGATCATTCCGGAAATGTTTGTTTTTGCGGGAAAGGTGGAAGAAGATGCGGACAGTATCCAGCTATGGTGTGGAGATACGAAAACAGAATATCCCGGTCCGTCAGACAATGGAGATCTATCGTCAGGCAGTCAGTTACCTGACAGAGATCTACGCACAGGTCTGGGAAGAACTGAGGGAGATCCCGGAGACAAAAAAGCGTTTTAATACCGCAGAGCATATGGTACACATGACGAAGAAAAACACAGCCCGGTTTGATTTTGACCTTCGTTTTCCGAAGATGCCGTCTTACCTCCGCAGGTCCGCGATCCAGCATGCGCTTGGAAGTGTATCTTCGTATGAGACCCGGCTGGGGCAGTGGAAAGAGACCGGAGTGCTGTCCGGAAGGCCGAAACTTACCTGCAGGAACCATGCCATGCCGGTCTTTTACCGGGATGTGATGTACCGCGAAGGAGCAGAAGGAAAAGATGAAGCATATCTGAAACTGTACGACGGGCATGACTGGAAATGGTTCCGTGTATATTTAAAACGTACCGATATGGAATATCTTCGCAGGAACTGGAAAGGAAAGAAGACATCGGCCCCTGCGTTGGAAAAGAGACACCGCCGGTATTTTCTTCGTTTTTCCTGTACAGAAGAAGTAACACTGACGAAAACACCGGTAAAAGAACAGATCATCTGCAGTGTGGATCTGGGGATCAATACTGATGCGGTCTGTACCATCATGCGGGCAGACGGAACTGTCCTGGGAAGAAGATTCATAGATCATCCCAGTG
>NZ_JAJDML010000137.1:0-1352 GCF_020594215.1 Blautia sp. DFI.1.216 | reverse complement strand
CGACCAATGCACAAACACCAGTCGCTATCAGTATGGTTATGAAGTTGTAAGGGGAGAGCGTCAAGCCGTTCTCTAACAAGCTGAAATGCTCCCAATCGGTACGCATGAGCTGTTTCGTATTCAGTAGCAAAAGAACCGCTACGAATACAAACAGAAGCGTCCCTATGGAAAAGTGATAGACAAGTTGCTTGTCGCTGGCTCTGATACGGTGTCCTTTGTTACAAATCTTACGCATAAATCAATCACTCCTTTCTGGATATGAAAAAAGCAGTCAATCCTAAGACTAACTGCTTTAAACTGTCTTTATTCAAAAATAAATATATCTTCTATCGGAGCTTTTACAGCTCTTGAAATATCTATTGCCAATTTAAGTGACGGATTATATTGTGCTTTTTCTAATCTCATAATAGTTTCACGACGAACACCTACAATGTCAGCGAGTTGTTCTTGTGTTAATTCTTGTGCTACACGATATTTTTTTAAATTACATACAAACTTTGCTTCCATAATTTATTCCCTTTTTTCATAACGATATAATAAATAGTTGCTAAGAAAAAGAACAAGAGCATAGATAAGTGAAACAGAAATCAGCATAAATATTGCACACCACTCAACATTACGGGAAAACATACCTATTGCCATAAGCCAGATAACTACAAATAATAGTTTAAAACCTATCTTGTAGGCTTCTAATTGTGCCTTACGTTTATTTTCTTGAAAAAGCTCATCTTCTAAGATATGAGAAAGTTTACCTTCAAAGAAAAAACTGAAAAAACCAAAAAATATGAAAAAAGCAAAAGGAAATATTTCTCCAAATTTATAGTATGTCCAAAATCCGCCAAACCCCAGAAAACCAAACATTCCACAAAATCCCCAGTAAGGAGAAATTGTTCTTGAATATCGTTTTTCCCTGCTGTTTTTTGAAAAGACATTTTTAAAGCAGATAATTACTATATAGATAGCATATAGTGCTATTAAAGCTCCAATTACTAACATAGGAATATCCTTGTAAGAAAATACATATTCCGACATATCCATATTTTTGACCCAGCGTCCATCATTGTATAATAGGGAGTAGATTGTACCAACAATAAGCAATAAAGCACACCCTACCCCCATAAAAATAATTTTTTTAATTTGTTTCTTTGACATATTTATCTCTCCTTTCAAATGAGATGTTTTTGTATCTTTATGAGATAAATATATCACTCCGCATTGTTCGTGTCAATCAAAATTAAGACAAATACATCACTTTTATTTCTTCGGCTGTCCCTGCGGTGTAGGGTTCTGTGGGCTACCTGCGTTCTGGTTGCCTTTATTCTTCAACACAATATCCTCTGCCTTTACATACC
>NZ_JAJDML010000136.1:0-1358 GCF_020594215.1 Blautia sp. DFI.1.216 | reverse complement strand
TGAGCAAGAAGCCCCCACTTCAAAATCTGGGATTTAAGTGGTGGGAGCATGTCACGAAAATATGGGTTGGAAAATAGTCACAGCCACTCTGTGATTTATATGCCAGGTGGATTCCACAATTGACTGGAAAGAAAATCAGCTTACAAAACGGGTGAAATCTCAATCGGAATTGACCGAGCTGAAAGCGAGGGATACTTCTTGTCCGAGGGGCAAGAAGGTGGAACTAAAAATAATTAGAACAATCGGAATTTGTAAAGGAGTGAAATTGTCGTTATGAAGGATATCAAAACCACTTGTAAAATCGCATTAGTACAGGCAGAGCCTGTTATGTTCAGCAAAAGCGCATCACTTAAAAAGGCACTTCAATATATTTGTGAAGCAGCAAGCCAAAAACCGGATTTAATTGTTTTCCCGGAACTGTTTATTCCGGGATATCCTGTTGGAATGAATTTCGGTTTTAGCATGGGAAAACGAAGCGATGAGGGACGAAAAGACTGGAAACGATACTACGATGCCTCTGTTGTTGCCGGAGATTCGGAGTTCCAACAACTCGCAGAGGCAGCCAAAAAAGCGGAGGCATACATCAGCCTTGGATTTTCCGAGCGAGACGCTGTTAGTGGAACGCTCTACAACAGCAATGTCATTTTTGAACCGAACGGGTCATATAAGGTACACAGAAAGTTGAAGCCCACAGGCTCTGAGCGTGTTGTATGGGGAGATGCGAATAAGGATTATTTCCCTGTTACTGAAACACCGTGGGGACCAATCGGCAGCATGATCTGTTGGGAAAGCTATATGCCGCTTGCTCGGGTAGCGCTCTATCAAAAGGGAATCACCATTTATATTTCGCCAAACACCAATGACAATCCAGAATGGCAAGCCACTATTCAGCACATTGCAATCGAGGGGAAATGTTTCTTTGTAAATGCTGATATGATTATCAGACGCAGTTCGTATCCTTCTGACTTGTGTGAGCGCAATATCGTATCGGAACTTCCGGAATTTGTGTGCAGAGGCGGAAGCTGCATCATTGATCCGTATGGTCATTATTTGACAAAGCCGGTTTGGGATGAAGAAACCATCATCTATGCAGAGCTCGATATGAGCCTGCCTGCCGCCTGTAAGATGGAGCATGATGCGATTGGACATTATGCACGTCCGGATATCCTTGAACTTAAAGTCAACGAAAAATAATAGTCTGTTGGCTCATCAACTTCCAGTTTACAGAACTGAATCAAAAGAGCTCGAAGGAGCTCTTTTTCCTTTTTTATAATAGTATCATTATGGTATAATAGAGACATTAAAATCGTTAAGGAAAGAATCGAAGGTGGTGCAAACGAAAAAGCAGTATGGAGACT
>NZ_JAJDML010000135.1:0-1379 GCF_020594215.1 Blautia sp. DFI.1.216 | reverse complement strand
ATTGACTTTTTATTTGCAGGCTAAAGTAACGAGAATGCGACGCACAATTATTCAAACGTAAAGTCTTATACCTTAACAGCGAGAAAGACTGCCGAATTGCTCCGACAGTCTCTCATTTTTTACAAGTTCTCCCTGTTCTGCCGCCGGATTTTTCTCCGTACAGCCTGCACAGCCAATGCTGAAAACAAGTATCAGCAACAATATCATTTTGTTTTTTCCCAATATCCGGTTCTCCTCTCTTAAAATGGATTTTAATGGTTCTATAGCAATTCGCAGCCATCAAACAACAAATAGTTACAGATCGTTATAGTTTAACCGGATATCTCTCCATTTTATACATCCACTCAGAAACCTTTTTTTCTCATATAGACAGCAATATCATGATAAACCTGCTCCCTGCCGATCTCGTTGAGGATTTCATGACGCATTCCCGGATACAGTTTCCCCTTTACATCTTTATAACCGGCCCGTCGCATAGCCCGCACTGTCTTTGCAAAATGGCGCACATTGATCAGACAGGGATCCTCAGCCCCACTTACAAACAGTACCGGCATATCTGGATTTGTACAGGAAAAATGCTCCACATCATAGGCACGCTTCATCAGTTCAAATAATGCCAGATACGCATCGTCCGTAAAAGTGAAACCACACAATTCGGATTCCTCATATTCTTTCGCCACATCAGGATCAGAACAGATCCAAGCTGTACACCTCTTATCCTTTCGGAATTTCATTGCCCCTGCACCAAATGACATTGTTTCGATAAGTTTACTTCTGTGTCTCGGTCCAAAGACTGCTTTCTCTGTCTTTGCAATGGCAACTCCCAGAGGCATGGCAGTATTGTAGCTTGGAGAACCACACACGATCAGCATATCTACGCAGCTGTCATGTTCTGCCACAAATGCCCTCACTGCCAGCGAGCCCATACTGTGCCCCATCAGGATCAGCGGAAGTTCCGGATAGTATGCATGGATTTTCCTGTTCACTGTTCGGATATCCTGAAGCATCGCCTGTGCTCCCCCACCGTATGTAAAGCCGAGATCATCCTGATGTTTTACACTTTTTCCATGTCCTCTGTGATCATGAATCACCACCACATATCCAAGTTTTGCCAGATACTGCATAAACGGAATATATCTCTCTTTATGCTCACTCATTCCATGAACCAGCTGTACAACTGCACGATAAGGTTTCTTATCCGGTATCAGTGCCATGACCGAAATCTCAAGCCCGTCTGCTTCTGATTTAAAAGAACTCTCATACTTCATAGATCCACGCCTTCTTTCTGTATTTTCGCATATTATTCTTTATTTTATCCGCTCCGATGTTACTGTTCACTCCGTTCACAGTAACGTAGCCAAAATTCATTCCAGATTGCC
>NZ_JAJDML010000134.1:0-1493 GCF_020594215.1 Blautia sp. DFI.1.216 | reverse complement strand
TACACCACTTTACAAGTTTTGTGATTGATGTTTCTGATTGAAAATCAATGAATCCAATGCCTTTAGTAACTCTTCCGATTTTTCAGCCTTTTCGAGTTTTTTCTCGAAAGTCCAAACAAATACATCTTCTCGAATCCGCTTTCCGAGTGCAAAGCGAAAGTCCTGAACGCTCTGATTCTGATATTCAGAAAATTCAGTGTATTTATACGGAAGAATCTTCATCGCACTGTAACTGATATTGATCAGATTCACCATCATCTCAATCCCTTTGCTGCTTCTTACCATGTAATGGCAAAGAGACCAGAACGTTTTCTGCTCATAGTATCCGATTTCGATATTCCAACGAATCTGATACAGAAACATTGGAAGCAAGTCAAAATGCTTTTCAATCGAATCCGGCAGGTTTTCTTTCGGAATTGACACAGACTCCTCCGAGACCGTACTAAGAAACAGCCGACGTGTTCCTTTCTCCTTTTCGGTAGAAGTGACGTACGCTGTAACGGTACGTTTTCCAAAAACAGTGGTACGTACTTTGCGCTTTCCTATGTAATAGCCATTTACTTTTTCATCCGAAAACGTAAAATCGCTGTCAATTGAAAGACGCTTTCCATGTGTGGCAGGACGACCTCTTTTCCCAGTTGGTGCTGGCGGCAGATCATATAAAACAGAATCACTTCGGACATTTCCGATTAGATCCAGATTTTTATATTCATCCACCAACCCTGTAAATGGCTTCTTCATATACCAGCTGTCACATAGAATAATGACCTGCCTCTTTTGAATGAATTCCGGCATTACCTGACGGATCATGGATGCTGCCAGTTCCAGTTTGGACTCTTTTTTCTTCCACATGCGGTACCCGAGCGGAATACTGATATAATGAATCGCTCCATCTTTCTTGTCAGCATACGGAACACACAGCATTACACTGACAAAACAATGTCCATTCAGGTAGGAATTTCCATTATGAGCAGCGTGATCAAAAAGGATGGACACCTGTTCAAACTTCTTACCGACCTTTGGAACCATGGTGTCATCCACGCATAAGAATACCGGATAGGAATCCAGAAACGAGGGAACCAGTTTAAGTGCAATGCGAGCTGTTGTATTCATGAAGGCGGAACAGTCTATTTTTGCATAGGAGCAGGCATAATAGAAAGCATTCAGTGATTTTTCCGTGATACCAGCCAGAAAATGTCGATATAGGAAGCGGATAGAATGAGCCGCTTCAAGCGCCAGCATAGAAAGCACAAACAGAAATAAGGTCTGAGCAGTTGGTGCAGAGTAGCGCTGAAAATAAATTGAAAAATATTCATTTAGTCTGGAAATCAGTTTGCTTTTGTTGTATAATGAGTTTGTCGTACAGGGTCACTTTCCTTTCATAGTGTTTTTTTGCTCAAACTCATTATACATCGGAAAGACCTGTACGGCATTTTTTTATTCAATAAAACACAATGTTTCTGTTTTAAAACTAAAAAGTTGTAAAGTGGTGT
>NZ_JAJDML010000132.1:0-1555 GCF_020594215.1 Blautia sp. DFI.1.216 | reverse complement strand
AATAGACCCTTATAGGGTCAAAGCAAACCACCGGCTAAGCCGGTGGTCGTGATTTTAATGATATTTATGCATCCGCACATAATAGCTGATACATAAGATTACAGTGGCTCCGCTCCATGCTGCAATCTCTGCAAAGAAAATACCGTCCTGTCCGATAAAATGGGGAAGGATCAGTGCAGCACTGATACGCATGACAAATTCAGCCATACCACTTACCATAGGCATTAAGGTATCTCCCAGCCCTTGAAGTGCAGATCTGTACACGTACAGGAAGTACAAAACCCAGAGCATGGCAGCCATAATAGAGAGGTATTTAAAAGCAATTGCCAGTACCTGCTGTGTCTGCTGCGGTTCACCTGAGATGAAAAGTGAGAGAATATTTTTTCCAAATAAAAACATGGCAGCAGAAATGATCAGTGAGGTAAGCAGGGAAAGCAGCATACTGCTGCGGACGCCTTTTCTGATCCTGTCAATCTTTCCGGCTCCCAGATTCTGACCCACATAGGTAACGATGGCATATCCATAGGAAATAGCAGCCATTTCCAGCAGACCATAAAGCTTGTTTGTAGCTGTAAATCCTGCTACAAAAAGGAAACCGTAGCCATTGATCACATACTGGACTACCAGACCGCCCACACCGATGATGATATTCTGGAATACAACAGGAATACCAAGCTTCATCAGGCGGGCATTCATGCCGGAGGCAGGCATAAAATCTGCTCTGGTCAGATGAACGATATCAATTCTGCGTAAAATCAGGAAACAGTAAACAGCGGAGAAGCTCTGTGCGATCACAGTTGCGATTGCTGCTCCTGCCACACCCCATCCGAAGCCTGCCACAAAAAGGATGTCCAGTGAGACATTCAGCACAGATGCGATGATCATTGCGGTCAGCGGTGTTTTACTGTTTCCCATAGCTCTTAGGGCAGAGGCAAACATATTATAGGCTGCTGTGGCCGGGATTCCACAGAAAATGATACGCAGATATAACAGAGACATTCCGATAATATTGGAAGGTGTATGCAGCCCTGTTAATACCAGCGAAGCAAAGGACTGGCTAAGAATGAATACTCCGATTGCGATAAATGCGGTCAGCCGGTAACTGTGTGCCAGAGATTTACGCAGATTTTCGAAATCCTTTGCCCCATAATACTGGGAGAGCTGAATGGAAAATCCCTGGGTGAGTCCTGTGGATATTCCTGTGACAACCCACATCAGAAAGTCAACAGCACCCAGTGCGGCAAGAGCCTCCACACCTGCAACCTGCCCAACAACCATGGTATCCACCATTGTATAAAGCTGCTGACAGATATTTCCCAGCATCAGGGGAATTGCAAAAAGAATGATCAACCGTCCCGGTGAACCGGAGGTCATATCCTGAATCTTGGTTTTCATTAGTATAAAAGTTCCTTTCCTGAGCATATTTGAAAAAGTTTAGAAATGATTATTCGAATATGCCCTGATATTTACATTAATAATTTGTAACTATTCAGTAGTCTGCTATCCCGCGAGGTGTTTTGGCACGTAAGTACCAAAATCCCGAGACATACAAGCC
>NZ_JAJDML010000131.1:0-1565 GCF_020594215.1 Blautia sp. DFI.1.216 | reverse complement strand
CAATGTCATTAACTTAAAAGCAGAAGATATTTATTCCTAAAAGGATTAGATATCTTCTGCTTTTTTTGATATGCTTATATTGTAAAAAGAAGCCATGAACCTGCTCAAAAAAAGGATGTGATTATACATGAAACATTCTCAGAAACGTACATTCATGGATATAGAAAAAATGAGTTCTGATGAATTTAAGGCATTTTGCCGATTAGGTAATAAAAATCATTTTACCAGAATCCGAAAAATGCCTCTTCAGGATCTTCTTTTCACAATGATAAACAGAAAGGGGCTGACGTTGGCATTGGAACTGAGAAATTATATGAAACTTGCTCATCCTGGTGTGTCTATTTCAAAACCAGGATATCTGAAACAGCGTATGAAACTTAATCCAGATGCTTTTTTGGAATTGTATAAATATCATAACCGTAACTTTTATGCAGATTCCACCTTTTCAACTTACAAAAATCATTTAATATTAGCTGCTGACGGCTCAGATATTAATATTCCTACCACTACTGAAACACTGAAACTGTATGGTTCTGCAAGCCGAAAAAACACAAAACCCCAAGCACAAATAGGATTAGGCTGTATTTATGATGTAATGAATCGTATGATACTGGAAAGTGACTGTAATAAGGTGAAATTTGATGAAATGCGCCTGGCCGAAAAACAGATGGAACGAATACCGGAAACAATAGGCAACATTCCCTATATTATTATCATGGATAGAGGCTATCCTTCTACGCCAGCGTTTATACATATGATGGATAAGGATCTTAAGTTTATCGTACGTTTAAAAAGCAGTGATTACAAAAAAGAGCAAAGCAGTTTAACAGAAAATGATCAGCTGGTTAAAATAAAACTTGATAAATCAAGAATCAGACATTACGAAGGGACGCCGGATGGAGAACGTATGAAAGAACTGGGTGAAATTTCATTGCGTATGGTAAAAATCCTATTAGAAAATGGAAATCTGGAAGTTTTAGCTACAAATCTTTCACAAACGGAATTTCATACAGAAGAAATAAAAGAATTATATCATATGAGGTGGGGAATAGAGACTGCGTATGAAACACTAAAGAATCGATTGCAGTTAGAAAATTTTACAGGTACAAAACCTATTCTGTTATTACAAGATATATACAGCACCATATATCTGAGCAATTTAGTCGAAGATATCATATTAGACGCAGAGCGTGAACTGGATCAGAAGGAAACAAACAGAAAACATAAAATGATGATCAATCAGACAGTTAGTATTGGAATCTTAAAAAACGATCTGATTTATATACTTCTTGAAACGGATGATCAAAAGAAAAATATATTATTTCAGCAAATATATGAAGATATCAGTAAGAATCTGGTTCCTATTCGTCCTGATCGGCATTATACCAGAACGAAAGGGCGGTTAGCAGGGAAATATTCAAATACTCATAAAAGAGCATACTAATCTAGAAAATACGAGTACAAAGAGAAGGGGATAAGTATGCCCATATAAAAAAACAAAAAGCAGGAATCATAGTTTTATAAATACTTACGATTTCTGCTTTTTGCTAAAGTTAATGACATTG
>NZ_JAJDML010000130.1:0-1602 GCF_020594215.1 Blautia sp. DFI.1.216 | reverse complement strand
CATGATTTATGTTTTTATGCATACTAACCGGGCATCTGAAAATAGTGTGCGAGACTAAATTCCACATGCCTTATGTGCAAGACTAAATTCTGGTGCAGTGAAATCTGCCTGTGCTTTACTATTTTATTTTATAAGTTTTGGACTAAGCATAACATCATCAGGTGCGATTGCCTTTAATCCTAATGCTTTGTGCAGTTTGTTGTCCAAGAGTAAAAGAGAGAGTTCATATGGGCTATGTCCATTAAGACTGTCTCTTTTTTCGTTGTTTATGTGATTCATCATAAGTCTGACTTTCTCGTCATTTAAATCAGCGAATGAACTCCCTTTCGGACGGATGTAGCGGATATACTCGTGGTTCTTTTCGCAGGCACCTTTTTGCCAAAAGCTGTATGGATCACAGTAAAAGACCGTCGTGCTTTTACTTCCGTCACAGAATTCCTCCATCTCTTCACGAGCTGAGAATTCTGAACCTCCATCCGTGAGAATCACCGGAAAAAGCTTTTTGAATGCATCCTGTCCTAACACTGTTTCAAGCCATACAAAGACCTCTAACACGCATTCCTGGTCTTGATATTCCAACAGGAACATAAGCATAAGATTGCAGTTGCGGAATGTAAAGGTCAAGAGGGCGCAGCTTTCGCCTTTCATTCCTTCCACGCAGTCCATTTCCACAACATTTATATCTGGATGATCTTTCATATAATTCTGGAAATTTTCGTAGTTATGACCTTGACGATAAGAACGATCTTTTGCACTGGTCTGTGTAGGTTTCTTGCGTTTCTTATAACGTACAGAACGTCTTAAATCACCATTGCGGACATCGAATACACAATCATTGATGTAGGAGTAAAGTGTTCTTCTGGAGCAACCCAATTCTTCTGCATGAGTAGCATAAATATGACCGATGGACTGATGCTTCTCCTTGATCAATGGAACCAATAAATCATTCATGGATTGAATGCTTTCCGGAGTCTGGTTAATGCCGACTCTGCAATCGACTAGCACGCTACGGTACTCATCATGGGCATATTTGGATGAATAAAACTTTCTGGGCATAAGACAATGGGTCTTTTTACCACAGCCATTACATACGTAGGGAGGTTTATTCAGTTTCTCACATTCAGCTGTCTCATATGCGGGACATATATCAGTGCAGCGAAAGGATGGTTTTCTGCAAAGCTTACAATGAATGCCACACATCTTATCACACAAGCATGTCACCTTACAGTTCTTGCGATGAATACATGGCGGGTGAGTGTAACCTGAATCCGGACGTTCTTTTGTATGTGCGTGGAGACGTACTTCCTTTGATATGGTAGATGGATTTTTACCAATAATTCGTCCAATTTCAGTGAAGCTTTTATTCTCAGTAAGACCTTTCTCGATATCAACACGCTGTTCAAATGTTAAATGTTTCTGATTGCCTTTATTTTTCATAATTATCTCCAATCTGCACAGGCAGGCAATCAGCTGCAAGTACATTATACGGAGTAATGATTATCAAAGACAATATGGCAAATATGTGTGCAAAAGTAACTTCGATCTATATGGAATTTACTCTTGCATTTGGTCCAAAACCGGAATTTAGTTTTTCATTTAAGT